>JAIXXW010000065.1 GCA_027490555.1 Comamonadaceae bacterium
AAGGGCCATGACCACCGGTTGATTCTCATCTTGTTGGGTTGACATCGTTGTTTTCTCCGAAAATGGTGGCGAGATTGTAATGGGGTCCAATTGCACATGACCGACACCGCTGCCCATGCGCCACTGGCGCTCAAGACCGATGGCCGCGCCCAGGCCTTCCGGGGCGCTTTGCTCGATCAATTCCGGGCGCAAACGGCTGGCCGGGATTTGTGGGTGTTTGGCTACGCCTCCTTGCTCTGGCGGCCCGAATTCGATGCGCAGGCACAGCACAAAACCCGCGTCTGGGGCTGGCACCGCGCCCTGAAAATGTGGAGCCGACTGAACCGGGGCAGCCCCGAATGCCCGGGTCTGGTGTTCGCCCTCTTGCCCGGTGGCAGTTGCCAGGGCGTGGCCTACCGGGTCGACAGGGCGCAGGCCGACGAGGTGCTGGTGCGGCTGTGGGCGCGTGAAATGCCGATGGATGTCTACACGCCCTGCTGGTTGCCTTGCGACACGCCCGAAGGCCGCATCCAGGCTCTGGCCTTCACCTTGCCGCGCAGCAGCCCCAGTTTCACCGGGGAGTTGCCCGCGCACACCTACCGCCAGATCTTCCGGCAGGCCAGCGGACGCTTTGGCACCACGCTGGACTATGCGCGCCAAACCTACGAGAGCCTGAAGCTGCATGGCATCGAAGACCGGGCCTTGGCCGCCTTGCTGCGGCATGCCGATTGAGCGGGTGAGGCCATCGCGGGTGAGGCCATCGCGGGTGAGGCCATCGCCCACGGGGTGGGCTCCTACAGCACCTGCAATGGCCCTGGCGCGGGGGGCGACAAGGGGCGAACCCTATACTTGCCACATGAACATCGCCGACCTGCGCAAGAGCTACGAAAAAGCCGAACTCAACGAAAACGCCTCGCACGCCGACCCCCTGCAGCAGTTTGCCCAATGGCTGCAAGAGGCCATCGCGGCCGAGGTGCCCGAGCCCAATGCCATGACATTGGCCACCGTGGCCAGCAACCTGCGCCCCAGCACCCGGGTCGTGCTGATCAAGGGCTATGACGAGCGCGGCATCGTCTGGTACACCAATTACGACAGCCGCAAGGGCCAGGAGCTGGCCGGCAACCCTTTCGCGGCCCTGCAGTTCCACTGGGTCGAGCTCGAGCGCGTGGTGCGCATCGAAGGCCGGGTGGAGAAGGTCAGTGACGCCGAGAGCGATGCCTATTTCCACAGCCGCCCCCTGGACTCGCGCATCGGCGCTTGGGCCTCGCCGCAAAGCCAGGTGATCGAGGGCCGCAACGTGCTGGTGACCAATGCCGCGAAGTACGCGGCGCAATTCATGCTCCAGCCGCCGCGCCCGCCGCACTGGGGCGGCTACCGCCTGGTGCCAGACGAATGGCAGTTCTGGCAAGGCCGCAAAAGCCGCCTGCACGACCGGCTGCGTTACACCCAGGAGGGCGCGGGCTGGCGCCGTGAGCGCCTGGCCCCGTGAGCCCCATCAGCTGGGCAGCAGCGGCAGCAAAGCCATGGCCAGCGACATGCCCAGCAAGGCCAACAGGGTGGACACGGCCACCGCAGCGGTGACGGTCTCTTCTTCTTTTTGGTAACGCTGCGAGAACAGGAAGACATTGGCCCCGATCGGCAAGGCCGCGGCCACCACCATGACCGACAGGGCCAGGCCGCGCAGCCCCAGGGTCCAGCCGATGACGCACATCAACACCGGGTGCACCACGGTTTTGACCAGCGACAGCCTGAACGCAGGGCCCAGGTTTTTGCCGATGGGGGTTTGCGACAAAGTGATGCCCACCAGCACCAGGGCGATCGGGCCAAAAGCCTGGCCCAGCAGTTGCAAGGGCTTGTCCACCAAGGAGTGCAGGCCCCAGCCGGTTTGCGCATACAGCAAGCCCGCCAAAATCGGCAAGGGCACCGGGTGCAGCACGGCGCTGCGGATGGCCTGGCCCAGGGTGCGGCCAAGTCGTCTGGGTCTCCCTGACAGGGCCGCTTGTTCGTGTGCGATCTGGAACTCCAGCACCACGGTCGCCAGGGTCAGCAGCACCAGCGCATGCAAGGAAATCAGCGTGAACAGCAGGATCTGCCCCGCCTCGCCGTAAGCCAGGCCAATCAGCGGCACACCGATCATCAGGGTGTTGCTGAATATGCCGGCCAGCGCCAGCACCGAAGCCCGCGCGTTGCGCCCGTAGACCAGCAGCATGGCGAAAAACAGCAGGGCCGCCACCCCGAAATACTGCGCCACCGGCCGCATGTCCAGGCGCTCCAGGTGCACCGAACTCATGGTGCGAAACAGCAGCGCCGGGGTCAGGACCAGAAACACCAGGTTGGACAGGTCGCGCACCGACTCCGGCCGCATCCAGCCGGCACGGCCCGCCAGCAGCCCCACGCCGATCAGCAGCACCACGGGCAGCAGGGAGGACAAAACGGGGTGGTCAAAACTCATGGCGTGGACCTGCGGGTCGGCCAGGCGGGCGCGGGCAGCGCGCAGCGCGCAGCGCCCACGGGTGGGCGGCTACCTGTGCCCCCACTTCAATGCACGTGCTTCATGCCGCAGTATTTGCCCAGGGCCAGGCCACGGCAGGCGGTTTGCAGCTCCTTGAGGCACTGGTCCGGTTTTTTGCCGGACTCCAGGCATTTGGCGGCGGCCTCGTGGGCCTCGGCCATGGCGCGGTGGCGGGCAATGTCCTGCTCGATTTCTTTCTTCGTGTGCTGGGCGACAGCCCCCAAAGACAGGGTCATGGCGAATACGGCAAGAGCCAGGCGGTTCGTGGATGTCATGGCGAGAGGGTTGATCAGGGTTGAAACGGGGTTCAGTTGCGGGCCAGGCGCGCAAAGGTTTTTCTGAACTTGGCCACCTTGGGCGCGGCCACCGCCATGCAGTAGCCCTGGTAGGGGTTGCGCTCGAAAAAGTCCTGGTGGTAGTCCTCGGCCGCGCTGTAGTTGGCCAGGGGCAGCACCTCGGTCACGATGGGCTGAGACCAGGCCCGGGCGGCGCTCAGCTCGGCGATCAGGGCCTGCGCCACCGCGGCCTGCTCGGGGGTGGTGAAGTACACGCCACTGCGGTACTGCGTGCCCACATCGTTGCCCTGGCGGTTCAAGGTGGTGGGGTCGTGGATCAGGAAGAAGATTTCCAGCAACTCACGGGTGCTGACCTGCGCCGGGTCGTATTCCAGCTTGACCACTTCGTTGTGCCCGGTGCGGCCGGTGCAGACCTGCTCGTAGGTGGGGGCCAGGGTCTGACCATTGCAATACCCGGACTCCACATCGCTCACGCCACGCACCTGGACGTACACCGCTTCGGTGCACCAGAAGCAGCCACCGCCCAAAACCAGGGTTTCTGTCATATCGGCTCCTGTGGACAAAGGGCTGGATTATCCGTGGCGATCCAGGCCGCCTTGCACCGCCTGCACAAAGTCCCCCAGCGCCGTCTGGTCTCGGTCGCCGCGCCACAGGCAGCGGGTGTCGTAACGCGCCTCCACCTCGCGCAGCGGCACAAACACCGCGCCGGCCAGCGCCGACTGCCGCAGGGCCTGCGGCACCAGCGCCACACCCAGACCCTGGGACACCAAGGACACCACGCTCAACCAGTGGCGCAGCTCGTGCACCACCGGCGGCAGCCAGCCCCCCTGCTCGCACAGCACCAGGATGCGCTCGTGGTAGTCGGGCGACACCGTGCGGGACACCACCACCAGGGCCTCACCGGCCAACTCGGCCAGCCCCAGGCTGGCCGAGGCGGCCAAGGGGTGGGCAGCGGGCAAGCAAGCCACCAGGGGCTGACTGACCACCAGGATCTGCTCGAAACCCGGCGGCACCCGGGGCGTGTGCACAAAGCCCACATCGAGACGGTCGCGCAACAACTCGGACAGCTGCTCGGCCGAGCTCAGCTCGCGCAGCACCAGGCGCAAACGCGGGTGGCTGGCCTGAAAGCGGCTGAGGATCTGCGGCAGCCCGCAGTACAGCATGGTCCCGGCAAAGCCGATCTGCAGCTGGCCCGACTGGCCCTCGGCCACATCGCGGGCCTCGCGCGCGGCCGCGCCGGCCTGCGCCAGCAAGGCGCGTGCGGCCGGCACAAAGGCCTGACCTGCGGCCGTGAGTTGCACCCCTCGGCTGTTGCGGGTGAACAGCTGGGCCCCCACCGAGGCCTCGAGCTGCTGGATGTTCAGGCTCAGCGGCGGCTGCGAGATGGCCAGGCGCTGGGCGGCGCGGCCAAAGTGCAGCTCCTCGGCCAGCAT
>JAIXXW010000252.1 GCA_027490555.1 Comamonadaceae bacterium
GGCTGTTCCAGCAAGCCGTGGACGATTTGATGGTGGAGGGCGACCGGGTGGTGGGCGCGGTCACGCAAGTGGGTGTGCGTTTCCGTTCGCGCACCGTGGTGCTGACGGCGGGCACTTTTTTGGACGGCAAAATCCATGTGGGTTTGCAAAACTACGCGGCGGGCAGGGCGGGCGATCCGCCGGCCCTCAGCCTGTCGGCGCGCCTGAAGGAGCTGAAGCTGCCGCAAGGCCGCCTCAAGACCGGCACGCCGCCGCGCCTGGATGGGCGCACCATCGATTTTTCCAAGTGCACCGAGCAGCCCGGCGATGGCGTGCCCGGGGGCATGAACCCCGAGGGCGGGGTGCCGGTGTTCAGCTTCATGGGGCATGCCGGGATGCACCCGCAGCAAGTGCCTTGCTGGATCACCCACACCAATGAACGCACGCACGAGATCATCCGCTCGGGCTTTGACCGCAGCCCGATGTTCACCGGCAAGATCGAGGGGGTGGGGCCGCGTTACTGCCCCAGCGTGGAAGACAAGATCAACCGCTTTGCCGATAAGGACAGCCACCAGATTTTTCTGGAGCCCGAAGGCCTGACCACCCATGAGGTTTACCCCAACGGCATCTCGACCAGTTTGCCGTTTGACATCCAGTACGACTTGGTGCGCTCGATGAAGGGCTTGGAGAACTGCCACATCCTCCGGCCGGGTTATGCGATCGAATACGACTACTTTGACCCGCGCTCGCTGAAAAACAGTTTCGAAACCCGCCAGATCCAAGGCCTGTTTTTTGCCGGCCAGATCAATGGCACCACCGGTTACGAAGAGGCGGCGGCCCAGGGCTTGTTTGCGGGCATCAATGCGGCGCTGCAATGCCGGGGCGAGGCCGCTTGGACGCCTGCGCGCGACCAAGCCTACCTGGGGGTGCTGGTGGATGACCTGGTGACCCAGGGCGTGACCGAGCCGTACCGCATGTTCACCAGCCGGGCCGAGTTCCGCTTGCAGCTGCGCGAAGACAATGCCGATGCGCGCCTGACCGAGGTGGGGCGGCAGATGGGCCTGGTGGACGATGCCCGCTGGGACGCTTTCAGCCGCAAACGCGACGCTGTTTCACGTGAAACAGAACGCCTCAAATCCACCTGGGTGAACCCGCGCAACCTGCCCGCGGCCGAGTCCGAGCGGGTGCTGGGCAAAGCCATCGAGCACGAGCACAACCTGTTCGATTTGTTGCGTCGCCCCAATGTGTCTTATGCCGGGTTGGTGTCGCTGGACGGTGGGCGCATGGCCAGTGCCGATGTTTCACGTGAAACGCTGGGCGACTTGAGCCCGTCGGTGATCGAGCAGGTGGAGATCGCGGCCAAGTATTCCGGCTACATCGACCGCCAAAAGGGCGAGGCCGAACGTGCGGCCTTGTATGAACACCTGCGCCTGCCCGAAAACCTGGACTACATGCAGGTCTCGGCCCTGTCGATCGAGGCCCGCCAGAAGCTGGCCCAACACCGGCCCGAAACCCTGGGTCAGGCCTCGCGCATTTCCGGCATCACGCCGGCCAGCGTGTCGCTGTTGCTGATCCACCTGAAAAAGGGTGGTTTCAAGGGTTTCATGCAGGCCCCGCAAGAGAGCCAAACCGCATGAGTGTGGATTTGGCGTCGGGCCTGCGTGCCGGTATCGAGGCCCTGGGCCTGGATGTGTCGGCGGAGCAACAAACGCGGCTGTTGGACCATCTGGCGCTGATCCAGAAATGGAACAAGGTCTACAACCTGACCGCTTTGCGCGATCCGGCCGAGATGCTCACCCACCACCTGCTCGACAGCCTGACGGCGGTGGCCCCCTTGCGCCGACACACCCAAGGCCAGCCTGTGCGTGTGCTGGATGTGGGCTCGGGCGGTGGTTTTCCGGGTGTGGTCTTGGCCATCTGCATGCCCGAGCTGGAGGTGACCTGCGTGGACACCGTGGCCAAAAAAGCCGCCTTTGTGCAGCAGGTGGCGGTCAGCCTGAAATTGCCCAATTTGCGTGGCCTCCATGCCCGAGTCGAATCCCTCACCGACCCCTACCCGGTGATTTGCTGCCGCGCCTTTGCTTCCTTGCCTGACTTTGTGCGTTGGTCTCGCCCGGCTTTGGCCGACGGCGGTGTCTGGATGGCGATGAAGGGCAAGCGGCCTCAGGACGAGATCGGTGCCTTGCCCGAGGGTGTGCAGGTGTTTCACGTGGAACCCTTGGCCGTGCCCGGCCTGGACGTGGAGCGCTGCATGGTCTGGATGCGGCCCGGCGGAGCCTGAGGCCGCTTGTTCCAGGGTGTGTTTCACGTGAAACACGCTGCCGCAGGCACCTGCCCGCCAGGGCCATCACGTACACTTGCCGCATTCCCCTGAAAGTTCATCCATGTTTGGAATTTCGGATTACGGTGCGTTTGTTGCGGCAGTTGTGTTGTTCCTGGCCATTCCCGGCCCGGGTAATCTGGCCCTGATCAGCTCGACCAGCAAGGGTGGTGTGGCCGGTGGCTTGGGGGCCACCTTGGGTGTGATTGCCGGCGATCAGGTGCTGATGTGGTTGGCGGTGGCTGGCGTGGCCACGGTGTTGGCCACTTACCCGGCGGCCTTTGCGGCGGTGCAGTGGCTGGGCGCGCTGTACCTGACCTGGCTGGGCTGGAAGATGCTGTCGGCCAAACCTGGTGACGCGCCGGTGTTGAATATTTTGCCTCGCCACTATTTTCAGCAGGCGCTGGCCATCACCTTGCTCAACCCCAAGGCGATTGTGTTTTACATGGCCTTCTTTCCTTTGTTCGTTGACCCGCAAACCCATTTGGGCCTGCTCAGCTTTAGCGTCATGGCCGCCACCATCGCGGCCCTCACGTTTTTGTACGGTCTGGGCATGACGCTGCTCACGCACCACCTGGCCGAGCGCATGCGTGCCAACCCCCGGGTCGGGCGCGTGCTCGAGAAACTGGCAGGCCTGTGCCTGATTGGTTTTGGCATCAAGATGGCACTGTCCAAATAATCACCTGAGAGACCCGCATGGCGAAAACCCTTTGCATTGCCAACCAAAAAGGGGGTGTTGGCAAAACCACCACCACCGTGAATCTGGCGGCCGGTCTGGCCAAGCTCGGCCAACGGGTCCTGTTGGTCGACCTGGACCCCCAGGGCAACGCCACCATGGGTTCGGGCATTGACAAACGAGAGGTCGAACTCAGCGTTTATGACGTCTTGCTCGAGTCGGCCACAGTCAAAGAGGCTGCGGTCAAGGCCGACAAATGCGGCTACGACGTGCTCAGTGCCAATCGGGAGTTGGCCGGCGCAGAGGTGGAGCTGGTGCAGTTGGCGCACCGCGATCGGCGCCTGCGCGCCGCCCTGGCCCTCGTGGACGCGGATTACGATTTTGTGCTGATCGACTGCCCACCTTCTTTGTCCATGCTCACGCTCAACGGCCTGTGCTCGGCGCACGGGGTGATCGTGCCCATGCAGTGCGAGTACTTTGCGCTCGAAGGGCTCACCGACCTGGTGAACACCATCAAGCAGGTGCATGCCAACCTCAACAAGGAACTCAAGATCACCGGCTTGTTGCGCGTCATGTTCGACCCCCGCATCACGCTGCAGACGCAGGTCAGCGACCAGCTCAAGGCGCACTTTGGCAACAAGGTGTTTGACACGGTGATCCCGCGCAATGTGCGCCTGGCCGAAGCGCCCAGTTATGGCTTGCCCGGGGTGGTGTTTGACCCCTCGGCCAAGGGCAGCCAAGCTTATGTCGAGTTTGCCCGCGAACTCGTGCGGCGTGCGCCCACCCTCTGAGCGGGCCTGGTGTTGCCGTGAGCGATCGGACCGCCCTCATCCGCACCGGCTCGGCCATGCGGGCGCAGCCTGAACCCGAGGTGCTGATCTTGCCCGGCTGGCAGGGCAGTGGTCATGGGCATTGGCAAATGCATTGGGTGCGCTTGCATGGTTACCGGGTGGTCGAGCAAAACGACTGGCTTCATCCGCTGCGCGGGGACTGGCTGGCGCGCTTGGATGAAACGGTCATTGACGCAGCGGGGCCGGTGGTTTTGGTCGCGCACAGTCTGGGCTGCATCCTGGTGGCGGCCTGGGCGGCGGTGTCCAGGCACACCGACCGTGTGCGGGGCGCGCTGCTGGTGGCGCCTGGCGACACCGAGGTGCCCCACATGCGCGAGCGCCTGCCCGGCTGGTCGCCCGTGGTGCGCCAGCGCTTGCCTTTCCAAAGCGTGTTGGTGGGCAGCCTGGACGACCCGTATTGCGCCCCAGAACGTGCCCAGGCCATGGCCCAAGACTGGGGTGCCCAATGGCTGTGTCTGGGCCACGCCGGCCACATCAATGCCGATTCTTCCCTGGGCGATTGGCCACAAGGCCACGCCCTTTTGCAAACACTGTTGAAAGATTGAACATGGTCACCAAAAAACCCAAAGGCCTTGGCCGTGGACTTGAAGCCCTGTTGGGGCCCACGGTGCAGGATGCGCCGGCAGACGCCATGCAGGCCTCATCGGGCCTGCCCAGCCAGCTCAAGCTGGACCAGCTGGTGCCGGGCATGTACCAACCGCGAACCCGGATGGACGAGGGCGCCTTGTACGAACTGGCCGAGTCCATCAAGGCCCAGGGCATCATGCAGCCTATCTTGGTGCGGCAACTGAGCGAGGGCGAGAACGCGGGCAAATACGAGATCATCGCGGGGGAGCGGCGCTTTCGGGCCTCACGCCTGGCGGGCCTGGAGTCGGTCCCTGTTTTGGTGCGCGATGTGCCCAACGAGGCCGCCGCCGCCATGGCCCTGATCGAGAACATCCAGCGCGAAGACCTCAACCCCTTGGAAGAGGCCCAGGGCCTGCAACGCTTGATCAAAGAGTTTGGGCTCACTCACGAAGCCGCCGCCCAGGCGGTGGGGCGCTCGCGCAGCGCAGGCAGCAACCTGTTGCGCCTGTTGAACCTGGCCGAACCGGTGCAGACCATGTTGATGGCGGGCGATCTGGACATGGGCCACGCCCGTGCCTTGTTGTCATTGGACAAGGCCGCGCAAATCACGGCGGCCAACCAGATCACGGCGCGCAAAATGTCCGTCAGGGAAGCCGAGAGCCTGGTTAAAAGACTCAGCGCCGAATTCAACCTGGTGACGCAAAAACCCAAAAAGGAAAAGTCCAGGGACATTCGCCGCATCGAAGAAGAACTGTCAGACATCCTGATGGCCGAGGTGGAGGTGCGCGTGAAAAAGCGTGTCAAGCGCCTGGGCCGGATGGAAGAGCTCGGTGAGTTGAGCATCCAGTTTGGTTCATTGGACGAGCTCAATGGCTTGATCGATCGGCTGCGCCACTGAACATCCAGGGCCATGACCATGCCGCATCAAGCACTGCGCAGGTGGCAACCCGGGACCTTCGGGTGGACCGCCAAGCACCTGCAACGAGAGCAACTGCTGGCCTTGTGCGTTCTCATGGCGTTCGGCGGCACGATGGTGTTTTATCTGCTGCCCCAGCAGATGTACGACCCGCGCGCCAATTTGTGGGCCAGCCTGTTGATGCTGGCCTTGTTGCCGCTGATCTGGGTGCAGCGCCTGCAAATGTGGATCGCCAACTTGACGATGGTGATCTTGCTGTCGCTTTTGACCTACATCGCGGTGAAGACCGGTGGCATCAACTCCCCCGTGATGGTGCACCTGATCGTGTTGGCGCTGCCCACGCTGTTTTTTTTGGGTGTTCTGGGCGCTGCCTTCTGGATGTTGCTGGTGCTGAGCATTCAACTGGGTTTGCTGCTGGCATCGCTGCAGGGCGGCCTGATCCAGCCCATGGAGAAGCAAGGCATGGTCTGGTGGTCTTTGCTCAACCACGTGTTGGCCTGCAGCGTGATGGTGTGGATGCTGTCCCTTTTTGAGCAATCGCACCGCTCGCAATTGGCGGTGGTGAAAGCGCGCAACTTGGAGCTGGAGGCCGCTTCCGCGCAATTGCTGGCAGCGCAATCGCACAAGGATGAATTTGTGGCCGCTGTGGGGCATGAATTGCGCACGCCGATGAACGCGATCCTGGGGCTCAACGGCTTGCTGCGCGAGGAGCTGGCGGACAACCCGGTGCATGTCGACACCGTCGAACACATCCGCCTCTCGACCGAGCACTTGTTGAGCGTGGTCAATGCCATTTTGGACTTTGCTCAGCTGCATGCCGGCCGTGTCCAGCTGTTTCCCGAACCCATCGCCGTGCAGGCCTGGCTGGCGGCCTTGTTGCCCAAGTTCAGCGCGCGTGCCCAGGCCAAAGGCCTGGATTGGCAAGTCCAGGTGGACCCGCATTTGCCCGCGCAGATCTGGCAGGATCGCCAGCGGCTGTCGCAGTTGCTGGAGCATTTGCTCGACAACGCCATCAAGTTCACGGCACGCGGCGGCATCACCTTGCGCCTGCAACAGCAGGGCGAGTGCCTGCGCGTGGAGGTGCAAGACACCGGCCGCGGCGTGGCGCACGAGCGGCACACGCACATCTTCAACCGTTTTGAATCGGCCGACATGGCGACCCACCAAGCGTATGGTGGCACGGGTTTGGGCCTGAGCATTTGCGAGCGCCTGGTGGTCCTGCAGGGCGGCCGCATCGGGGTGCACAGCGAGGTGGGGCAGGGTGCGCTGTTTTGGTTCGAGCTGCCGCTGCAAGCGTCGATGGCGGCGCAGCCTGTGGTGCCGGCCGCAACGGCACAGTGGACTGGTCAGGCCCCTTTCGATGTGCTGGTGGTGGACGACAACGCCATGAACCTGAAGGTGGCGCAATTGCAGCTGCGCAAGGCCTGGCCCATGGCGCGCATCACCACCGCCTCGTCGGGCGCCGAGGCCTTGGCCAAGATCCAGACGCAGCCCTTGGACCTGGCCTTGATCGATATGGTCATGCCGGGCATGGACGGCCTGGCGGTCACCCGCGCTGTGCGGGATTTGCCCGTGCCGCTGTGCCATTTGCCGGTGATCGCCCTGACGGCCAATGCCAACCCGGTCGATCGCCAGCGTTGTCTGGATGCGGGCATGAACGACGTGCTCTACAAACCCATGGACCCTGAGCGCATGCTGGAGACGGTGTCGCAGGTGATGGCCGCACGGCAGGGGATGACATGAACTGGGCCCATTGGCAAGACTGGATCCGCCGCGTCTGTGTGCCGAAATTGCCGCAGGCCTTTCAGCAGGGCAAGATGCCTTACCTGTTTGGCTTTGAGGTCTTTGTCATCGTGGCGGCGTTCGGTTCTGCGCTGCTCGACCCCGATCCGCACATCACCCTGTCGATCTTCGCCTTTTGCGTGTTGCTGACAGGCCAGGTGGTGCTCATCGCCCGGGGCATGCCCTTGAACCGGGCCATCCATCTGGGCTGTGCGATCGGTGTGTGCATCTTGGTCCATGTCCTTTGGGCCGCAGGCGGGGTGTATTCGCCCAGGATGTCGTGGTTGCTGGTCGTGCCGGTGATCCCTTTTTACATGATTGGGCCGCGAGCTGGCTATGCCTGGCTGGCCGTGGTTTTCGCGACCCAATGTCTGGTGGCTGTTTTGACCGATCGGGCTTGGCTCGCTCCGGCAATGACGGTGAACGCCGATGCCTTGAGCCTCTTGTCGTTCTTCGTCGTTTTTGTGGCCAGCTTGATTTTGTTGTTCGTGCCGCTGCTGTACGACCGGGAGTACCAGACCGCTTTGCGCGAGGGTCGCGCGCGCCAAAAAGAACTGGAGAACAAGCAGGCGGAACTGCTCCAGGCCCTGCAGATGCGTGAGCACTTCATCGCCTCGGTGAGCCACGAATTGCGCACCCCCATGAACGCCATCCTGGGCTTCAGCAGCCTCTTGACGAAAGAGGTGCACCACAAGCCCCGCGCGATGGAAATTCTGGAGCACACCCGCCAGTCGGCCGACCATTTGCTGACCGTCATCAACGATGTGCTTGACTACTCGCAGTTCTTGACCGGGCGTTTGACGGCGCAGGCCGAGACCTTTGAGCTGCGCGAGACCGTTCGGCACGCCTTTGACCTGTTTGCCCCGCGCGTGCAAAGCATGGAACTGAGTTACCGCTGCGAGATCGACGATGACGTGCCGTCATGGGTGTGCACCGACCGCCATCGGCTGATGCAAATCCTGGTCAACCTGCTGGGCAATGCGCTCAAATTCACCCACCAGGGCGAGGTGGTTCTGCGTGTGCAGTGCCATCCGACGGGTGTGCTGTTTGCGGTGCAGGACACGGGCATCGGCATTGCGCTGGAAGACCAGCCCCGCATTTTCAGCCGCTTCACCCAGGCCCAGGGCGACATCCAAAAGCGCTATGGCGGCAATGGCTTGGGGCTGGCCATCACGCAAGGCCTGGTCGACCTCTTGCAAGGCGAGATCGGGTTTGACAGCACCCCGGGCCAGGGTTCGCGCTTTTGGTTTTGTCTGCCGCTGCAGGCCCAGACACCGCCCGTGTCGGTCAAGGGCCCCGCCGCCAGGGCGCTGCAAACGGCCGACCAGGCCTGGCAATTTTTGGTGGTGGACGACCACCGACTGAACCGCTTGTTGGTCAAGCAGGCCCTGAAAAACGCTTGGCCGAACAGCGTCGTGGTCGAGGCCGACAATGGCGCCCAAGCGCTGGCGCTGTGGCGCGCACAGCGCTTTGATTTGGTGTTCATGGACATGCTGATGCCGGTCATGGACGGGGTGCAGGCCACGCAAGCCATTCGGCAATCCTTCACCTCCGATGGCCTGGCGCCGGTGATTGGCCTGACCGCGAATGTGAACCCGCAGGACTTGGCGCGTTTCAAGGACGCGGGCTTGAGTGCTCTGCTGCTCAAGCCGTTTGACCATGTTCAGCTGTGCAACGAGGTCGAGGCCTTGTTGCTGCGCGGTGCGCCCCGCGCACCGGTGCCGCCGGTTTGAAGTGGTTTTTTGAAGGCGTAAGGGATGGCATGAGCTCTGTCTGGCGTGATCTGTCGGTGTCGACCTTGGTGGCCGGTTTTGTGGCGGTGCTGGTGGGCTTCACCAGTTCTGCGGCGATTGTGTTTTCGGCCGCGCAAGCCTTGGGCGCCACGCCCGAGCAGACCGTCTCATGGATCTGGGCTTTGGGCCTGGGCATGGGCATCACCAGCCTGGGCCTGAGCCTGTGGTACCGCCTGCCGGTCCTGACGGCCTGGTCCACACCCGGCGCGGCGGTGCTGGCCGTGACCCAGGGGGTGGGCCTGGCCGAGGCCACCGGCGCTTTCCTGCTGTGCGCGTTGCTGATCATGGCGGTGGGCTACAGCGGCTGGTTTGAGCGCCTGATGTCTCGCATCCCCCTGGCGCTGGCCAGCGCCCTGTTGGCGGGCGTGCTGGCGCGCTTTGCGCTGGATGCCGTGGGGGCGGTGGTGCATGCGCCGGTGTTGGTGATCGCCATGACCCTGGCCTATCTGCTGGGCCGGCGTGCCTGGCCGCGCTGGTCGGTGCCCGTGGTCTTGCTGGTGGGCATGGCGGTGGCGGCCTGGCAGGGCCAGTTGAACCTGTCCCAGGTGGTTTGGACCTGGGCCACGCCGGTCTGGGTGAGCCCGGCCTGGAGCTGGGCGGCCCTGGTCAGCGTGGCCCTGCCGCTGTTTGTGGTGACCATGGCCTCCCAGAACTTGCCCGGTGTGGCGGCGCAGCGGGCGTCGGGCTATGAGATTCCGGTGTCCCCGGTGGTTGGGGCAACCGGTTTGGCCAGTTTTTTGCTGGCCCCTTTTGGCGGCTACGCGCTCAACCTGGCCGCCATCACCGCCGCCATCTGCATGGGCCAGGAAGCCCATGCCGACCCGGCCCGCCGTTACACCGCATCGGCGGCGGCGGGCGTGCTCTACATCGTTTTGGGGCTGGCGGGCGGCACGATCGTCAGCCTGATGGCGGCGTTTCCGCAGGCGCTGGTGCTGGCGGTGGCCGGCTTGGCGCTCTTGGGCACCATGGCTTCGGGTTTGTCGGTGGCGGTCAAAGACGAGCAGCACCGCGAGGCCGCGCTGCTGACCTTTTTGGTGACGCTGTCGGGTGTGACGGTGGCCGGTGTGGGCTCGGCCTTTTGGGGTGTGGTGGTGGGGGGCCTGGCGCAGTGGCTGTGGACACGGCGCCCAGCGGCCTCACATTGAAAAAATCTTCCCCGGGTTCATGATGTTGTGCGGGTCCAGCGCCCGCTTGATGGTGCGCATCATGTCCACCGCGCCTTCGCCGGTTTCGGTGCGCAAGAAGTCCATCTTGTGCAACCCGATGCCGTGCTCGCCGGTGCAGGTGCCGCCCAGGCGCAGGGCGCGGCTGACCAATTGCTGGTTCAGGGCTTCGGCGGTTTCGCACTCCTGCGGGTTGTCCGGGTCGATCAGGTAGCCGAAGTGGAAATTGCCGTCGCCCACATGGCCGACCAAAAAGTAAGGCAGGCCGCTGGCATCGGTTTCGGTGATCGAGTCCAGCAGGCA
>JAIXXW010000002.1 GCA_027490555.1 Comamonadaceae bacterium
AAATGGAAGACTACTACCTCGCAGCCGATGTGCTTGCGCGTGTCCGTCAAGGGAAAGAACAGGTCCATTCCGCTGCCGATGTGAGACGAGACCTTGGCCTGGACAATTGAATACGCCGAAACGGCCAAAGGACAGCTGCGCAAGCTCGACAAACAGACCACTCAAACGGCGCTTTACGCGTCCTTGTGGTGTAGGTTGGCAACCGGCGTGAGATTTACCGATAGGCATTTCATGGAAATCACCCCCATCCGCATAGACAAAGATTACCGCGCAGCACTGCGCGTGGTGTCAACGCTGGTGGACCAAGACCCACCGCCTGACTCACCCGAGGGCGAACGTCTGGATGTGCTCTCGACCTTGATTGAGGCCTATGAGCGCAAGCACCATCCGATTGATCTGCCTGACCCCGTGGAAGCCATCAAGTTCCGCATGGACCAAGCGGGGCTGTCGATCAAAGACCTTGAACCGATGATCGGTCAGCCCAACCGCGTCTATGAAGTGCTCAGCCGCAAACGCCCCCTCACGCTGCGCATGATCCGAAACTTGAACAAAGGTTTGGGTATTTCGGCTCAGGTGCTCATAACGGAAAACGCCAACACATCCCGCTCAGCATCGGCGTGATGGACCCGTACCACAGGCCCAGCGTGGGCACCGTCGAGTCGTTTCAGGGCGAAGAGTGCGGAATCTCTGCCAACACACTGATCCGTGCGGTGCTGCGTCAATCCACCTTTGCGCAAATCCTCTGCCAGATAAATGGGGGCGTTACGCCCCTCTGACCTCGTCCAGCAAATCGGGGTGGCGGTCCAGCACCTTGAGCAACTTGACCAAGGCCAGCGGTGGTTTGGTTTTGCCGTTCTCGTAACGAGAAAACGCATTCACTCCACCGCCAAAAATATCGGCAGCTTCACGTTGGTCCAGGTCGAGCTTCTTACGCACTTTGGCAATGTAGGCCGGGTCAACATAAGCAGCGTTCACTTGCCTTTGATGCGCCCCAAGCAACTCGCTGTATCGGTCACCGTGTTCGCGGTTCAAAACAATTTCGCCGCAGGCAGGGCAGAAATCACCCGTCACGTCGGGAATGGAGGTACTTTCGCCCTTGTAGACATAGGGAATGTCGCGGGTATCGTGGATCAGTTCAGCCGCTCCACAGCATGGGCATTTCATGGTCACAGCTCCTTGAATGAAACAATCAAAACGTCGTCGATGACAGTCAGCTTGAGATACACCTCAGCGCCGCTGGTGGTCTTGGCGTGGTACACGTCCTGCCAAATCCGGTGATCCGCATGGGTCGTCATGCTCTTGTAAAAGTTGGCAGAGGTCAGAGACATGACGACGGCACACATTCCGGCCAAGTCGCTGATGCCAAGCTCAAGAGCCCCGCCGAAAGCACTTGCTATCGCCCTGACATGACCACCCGCCACCAGCGCCTGGACAACGGCCAGCTTGCAGTGAGGGGTACTTTTATCCATGGCAAATTATAACCAAGTAGGTTTATTTGGTGAGTAGGTTAACGATCAGGCCATAAGGCATCTTCAAAATCCTATCTCGACAAGTTTTTGGCGGTGCTCAAGCGCCCGAGTTTGAGCTGGCCCGCGAACTCATTGCAGCGCGTATCAGAGCGGGCCTGACGCAAGGCGATGTGGCCGCACGCATGGGCAAGACCCAAAGCGTGGTGGCACGCATCGAAAGTGGCAGGGGCACGCCATCCATGCGAACAGTCCAACGTTTTGCCAGCGCCGTGGGAGCGCGTGCAGTGGTGCGCATGGAGTTTGAGAGCTAAATCGCTGTGCGCTTACGCACGGTGGTTTTTGCCTTGTTGTTCACGGTGCTCTGAGCTTCAACGTATGAATCCAGTAAGCGGCGGATCATGCGCTGGTACTGGGTGTGGTGCTTGGAAGCCTCAGACTTGAAAAAATCCACGCTGCGCTTGCTCAGAGCCAGCGTGACTTTCACGCCATCTTCCTTGAATGCCAACTCGGCAGGAGAGGGCAGAAAATCCGCAACCACCTCAACATCGCCCATAGGCTCATCTGTGTAAACGATCTTCTTTTTCATAAATTGCCTTTCCTTTACGCCAATAGCCTGCCCCAATGATTCGAATGACAAATCGCCTGTAAGTGAAGCGCACCGTCAAGATGCATTTAGCCATAAAAAAATCCATACGTTTGTATGGCAAGTAATCGACTGCTGCTGATTGCCGCTGCAACGCTGGCGCAGCGTGGGCACCGTCGACGCGTTTCAGGGCCAAGAGCGCGGCATCTCTGCCATCACCTTGACGCGCAGCAACCCCCAAGGCTAGATCGGCTTTCTCTTAGACATCCGCCGCATGAACGTGGGCATGACTCGCGCAAGGCGCAGGAAATGGCCCAAAAAGCGCCATGTGATACATTGAATACATGTATTCAATAAAGGATTTGATATGGCAACATCCATTCGTCTTGCACCAGAGATCGAGCAAAGGCTTGACTACCTCGCATCTCAAACCGGGCGCACCAAGGCTTTTTATCTGCGCGAAATCATCGAAAACGGCATCCAAGAAATGGAAGACTACTACCTCGCAGCCGATGTGCTTGCGCGTGTCCGTCAAGGGAAAGAACAGGTCCA
>JAIXXW010000050.1 GCA_027490555.1 Comamonadaceae bacterium
GCTCTGATCCTCACCTCACGGTGGAGAGGTGTTACCTCCTACGCTGTCCTGTGCAGTCCGGACGTTCCTCCAGTGCCTCCTTTCGGAGATTGCACCAGCGGCGGTCTGGCGAGCTTCACGGTCGGATTATCGCCTGCCCGCCAGGCTGCGGCGCTCGGCCCATGAGGAAGGCCTGCGGGTGGGCCTCTCCCCGGGCGCCACGCTGGCGGCCACGGCCCAGAAACTGCCCGATGTGCCGGCCGGGGCCAAGGGGCAGGCTGAGATAATCTCCCTCACTTGCTTGATGACCACAAGCCACAGAGGTTGCCATGATCCGGATTGCTGAACTCAAACTCCCCTTGTCGGCCCTGCCGGTCCAAGTGCGGCGCGCTGCCGATGCGCCCGCCGAAACCGAGCAGGACCGTCTGCCCACAGCACATCCCGAAGCGGCCCTGCGCGAGCTGGCGGCGCAGGCCCTGGGCATCGCCCCCGCCGACATCGCCACGCTGAATGTCTTCAAACGCAGCTTTGATGCCCGAAAAGCCGATCTGCGGGCGGTCTACATCGTGGACGTGACCCTGAGCCAGGCCCAGGCCGAGCCGCACTTGCTGCAGAAATTCCAAAAGCACCCGCACATCCAGCCCACACCTGACATGGCCTGGCATCCGCCCTGCCAGGCCCCCGCCGCTTGGGGTGCGCAAGAGGGTGAGCGTCCGGTGGTGGTCGGCTTTGGGCCTTGCGGCATGTTCGCCGCATTGACCCTGGCGCAAATGGGCTTTCGACCCATCGTGCTGGAACGCGGCAAGCCGGTGCGCGAGCGCACCAAGGACACCTGGGGGCTGTGGCGCAAGAAAACACTCCACCCCGAGAGCCATGTGCAGTTTGGCGAGGGCGGCGCGGGCACTTTCAGCGATGGCAAGCTCTACAGCCAGATCAAGGACACGCGGCACCTGGGCCGCAAAGTCATTGAGGAGTTCGTCAAGGCCGGTGCCCCCGCCGACATCCTGTACGCCGCACACCCGCACATCGGCACCTTCAAGCTGGTCAAGGTGGTCGAGCACATCCGCCAACACATCATCGACCTGGGCGGCGAGATCCGCTTCGAGCAACGCGTGACCGATGTGCTGCTGGCCCCCAGCGCCAATGGCCAGCAACTGACCGGGCTGCAGGTGCTGGACCTGCGCACAGGCCACAGCCAGACCCTGCCCACGCGCCACGCGGTGCTGGCGCTTGGCCACAGCGCGCGCGACACCTTTGTCATGCTGCACCGCCGTGGTGTGGCCATGCAGGCCAAACCTTTTTCGATCGGCGTGCGCATCGAGCACCCGCAAAGCGTGATCGACCAGGCCCGCTGGGGCCGACATGCCGGCCACCCCTTGCTGGGTGCGGCCGATTACAAGCTGGTGCACCATGCGCAAAACGGCCGGGCCGTTTACAGCTTTTGCATGTGCCCCGGCGGCACGGTGGTGGCCGCCACCAGCGAACCGGGCCGCGTGGTCACCAACGGCATGAGCCAGTACTCGCGCAACGAGCGCAATGCCAACGCCGGCATGGTGGTGGCCATCGACCCGCCCGACTACCCGCTGGACACCGCCGCCTGGCAAGCCGCTTTTGGCGAACAGGAGGGCCTGCAACTGGCCCAGCAAGCCCAGCGCCTGAGCGCACAACAGCCGCCTGCGGTGCACCCGCTGGCCGGGATCGTGCTCCAGCGGCAGCTGGAGACGCGGGCTTTTGAGGTGGGCGGCGGCAACTACGAAGCCCCCGGCCAGTTGGTGGGCGACTTTCTGGCCCAGCGCCCCTCCACCGCCTGGGGCAGCGTGCAGCCCTCTTACAAGCCCGGCGTCAAACTGGTCGATCTGGCCGATGTGCTGCCCGACTACGCTGTGGCCGCCATGCGCGAAGCGCTGCCGGTGTTTGGCCGCAAAATCAAAGGCTACGACATGGACGATGCGGTGATGACCGGTGTGGAAACACGCACCTCCTCGCCCCTGCGCATCCCGCGCGGTGATGACTTCCAGAGCACCAACACCCAAGGCCTGTACCCGGCTGGCGAAGGGGCCAGTTATGCGGGCGGCATCCTGTCTGCGGGGGTGGACGGGATCAAAGTGGCCGAGTCGCTGGGCCGGGCCCTGTTGGCCCCTGCGGCCGCCTCATGAGCCTGGGGCTGCGTCCTGCCGCCTGACCAGGGGGTGACAGGCACAGGCCTCATCGGACAATGCGGTCCATGACTGGACCTCCAGGGTGGCCGAGTCACCCTGTCCACTCTGGGTCACGGCCCCCTGGCTCTCCAGCGTCTGCCAGGCGCTGCGCCAGACCTGCGGGGTCCAGCCCAGCCCCTCACGCAAGGCGGCGACGGGCATCTTCAGCGCTGCCGTGGCGCTGTGGTGCCGGGCGATGAGCAGGCAACTGGCCAGTCTTTGGGCAGCGCTGTGGGTCTGGGCACACAAAGCCATGCGGGCCATCTGGGTCACCAATTGCTGGTGGCTGCCCGCCACCTGCAACCACCACTCGGCCAGGGGCACGTCGCTTGCGCGCACCCGCGCCTCGGACACGCGCATGGCGTGGCCGGGGACCAGCACCTGGGTCAGAAAACCGCTGGCCTTGGCCTGCCGCGGTGACCACACGCTGTGGCAGCCCAAAAAGGCCAGCGGGGTGCTGTGGGGTGTCCGGGAGACGTCCACCGAGGCGAGCCGGGACAAGCTCAACAAGCCTGTTTCAGGAAAAACCAGGTCGTCTTCGTCGGTGGGGTCCGCGCCGGGCCAGGGCCCCGGCTGGAGATCCACACGCTGACAGGCAGGCCTCAGTTCGGGTGCCCACCGTTGCAAAGCCTGCAGCAGTGAATTGCTTGAAGGGGTGTGGATCACGTTGCTTGGCACTCACAGGGGCTGTTTCCCAGGATTCTATGTTCTTTAGCGAACATAAAATGGACTGAAAACCTGGTTTACTCAGGATTTACCGAACTTATACTGAGAGGCTTCTCGCGGTGTCCTCTTTCTTCCCCGTTCCGGTTGTGAACCCTCCAGCTCTCGGACCCTTGGTGCAAAGGTGTTTTTGGTGAACCTTTCAGACACAGGGCTCATGTCTCAGCTGCCCCAGCAGGAATGCGAACTGCTGGTCAGGCTGTGTGAGCCCACCACCTTGAAAGCCGGACAATTGCTGGGCGTGCAGGGCAGCGAGGCCTGGGTGTATCTGCTGGCCGGCGCCACCGTGGCCCTGATGGTGAACGACCAGCACGGTGCAGGCTTGGCCGTTGGCCTGCTGGGTGCCGACCATGCGGTGGGCCTGGAAAATGTGCTGGACAACAGCCCAGCGGACATCCAGCACCGGGTCCAGACCGAGGGGCCGGCCTGGTGTGTCAAGGCCCTGGCCCTGAGAACCCTGGCGCTGGAGCAGCCGGCCATTTTGAGCGCCATCTCCCGCCAGATGTGGGGGCTGGTGACGCATGTGGCCACATTTGCAGCCAGCATCCAGACCCTGGATGTCCAGGGCAGGCTGGCCGCCTGGCTGCTGCTGTCGGCGCAGACCGCCGAGACCACCACCTTGCAACTGACCCACGATCACCTTGCCCACATGCTGGGCGTGAGGCGGGTCAGCATCACCCTGGCGGCGGGACAGCTGCGCGATCAAGGCCTGCTGGCTTACTCACGCGGACAGGTTCAACTGCTGGACCTGCCAGGCCTGCACCAAGCAGCCCAGCCCCGCTGAGCGGCCCCTTGGGCACCGGGTGGCCGGGCGCCGGCCAGCATTGCGGGCCTGGTGGCAGGCCAGCGCAGCGCCTGGCCCAGGGCTACACCGAGACCATCTGGTTGCGGATGGCGTAACGGGTCAGGTCTGCCACCTTGTGCAAGCCGACTTTGCGCATGATGTTGCGCCGGTGCACCTCCACCGTGCTCGGCGCGATTTGCAAGTTGCGTGCGATTTCCTTGGAAGAAAAACCGTCGGCAATCAAGCGCAACACCTGCTCTTCGCGGTCCCCCAGATGGCCCTTGCCCAGGTGCTCGCCCGAGCGGATTTTGCGCACCGACGCCATCATGTGCGCAGCGGCCGTCGGGCACAGGTAGAGCCGACCGGCGGCCACCGAACGGATGGCCGTCAACATCTCGTCGATGCTGCTGGTGGTGGAGACATAGCCCTTGGCACCTGCGTCCAGGATTTCGATGATCGAATGGCGATCGGTATCGCCCGAAAAAGCCACCATGTGGGGGCTGGGCGAACACTGGGCGATCTTTTGCATCAAAGACAAGTCCTGCTGGACGTTGGCGTGCAGGCCGATCAACAACACGTCGGGCTGGGCTTCGTGGCACAGGGACAGTGTTTTTTCATCGCTGTCGGACATGCCCACCAGGTTGATGTCCGGATGGGTGCGCAAGATGGCGGCGATGCCCTCTGTGACAACCCGGTGCTTGGACGACAACAAAACGCGAATGGACATGAAGATGCTCCTTTTCAAACGGGGAAACCGGCCCAGCCCCTGTGGCAACCCTGCACACACAGGACCTTGCATCCGCAGCGGCCATCGCTTGGGATGGCATGGCGGTGGGTTTCACTGTAGGAAAAAATCCATCTGCCGACTGTTCGAAACAGCACAGTCACCCGCACTTCGTGGCTCAGTGCACACCCGAGCCGGAGGGCGGCCGGGCAGACAAGGCCGCCAGCGGTTTGACCGCCTCCAGCTTTTCGGCGATGTCCAGCACGTCCTTCAAATGCGCGTGGGCATTGAAGCTGTGGTGCTTGGACAGCTTGGCATGGTGCAAGGCGGCCTTGAACGCCCCCGCCTCGTGGTGGCGAGCGGCTTCCTTGTTGCGCTGGTAGGCGTGCAGCAATTCCTCTGAGGCCTGTTTGTAGTGATCACCCATGTGCTTCACATAGGCCGATTCCATGAGTTTGATTTCGTCTGTCATAAGGTCTCCTGATCGATGGACGGTGGTGAATGCGTTTCACAACAAGCCGTTGTCCTGCATGTAGCGCTGCAGCGACATGCGCCCGGGGCATTGCAGCTTTTGGTAGATGTGGTGCAGGTGCAGTTTGGCCGTGCCTTCGCTGATGAACAACTTGCTGGCGATTTTTTTGTTGGGCAAACCTTCGGTGACCATGCGGGCCACCATCATCTCTCTGGGCGTGAGCAGGGCGGCGGGATGGGACTTCTTGTTTTTCTGCCGCTCCAGCAAGATGGACATGGTCTGCAGGGTCAGGTCGCGGTCCAGCCATTTCTGGCCGGCATGCACCGCCTGGATGCACCGCGCCAGCTCCTGCTGCGACTTGTCCTTGCCCACCAGACCCGGCACACCCGCGTCGATGATGCGCATGACATCGCCAATCGGCGCGTCGGTGAACACCACCGGCCGTGTGGGCATGTGCTGCTGCTGAAGGTCATCGAGCACCGCCCAACCGCTGCGGTCGCGCAAGGACACATCCATCACCAGGATGTCCGGGCGGTGTTGATGCACCGCCGCCAAGGCACCGTCGCCTGTGCTGGCACAGGCCTTGACGACAAATTCGGGGGATGTCTGCAAAACCTTTGACAAGCCTTCCAGCACCACGGGATGGGGGTCCGCCAAAACCAGTTCAATGCTCATGGGGGTTTCTTTCTGAAATGAAAATCACACTTGGACTTTTTCAGGGTGCAGGGGCCCATTGCCCAACAGCGCGCACCCACAGGTCCCGTGTGTTCACCACGATAGCCATGCCCTGGGCCATCCGAAATCCCTGCAAATGTCAAAACCATTACTGCCAAACCAGTAGGTGGCCTGGATCAAGGTGTGCAGACCGTTCAACGGCCCGAGCGCCGACGCGCTTTGACGCGGTGCGAGGCCATCAACTCGCAGGCGCGCCGAAAACGCAGCAGCGTGGCCTGCACGCGGCCCAGCACCGATCCCGCCGAATAGCCGCCGGGGCCCCACTCCCCATAAGGCAGACCGGTGAGCAAGTTCAAACCATCGCCCACTTGGTGGGCCACATGGATGTGAAAACGCCCTTGGGCCACCGCCTCGACGACGCGCGCATCGAGCATCAGGTGCCGGCGGTTGAGGGCCGGCATCAGCACCCCTTGTTGCCCATCCAGGCCGAGCAATTCACAGCTGCGGAAATAGCCTTCGATCTTTTCATTGATGCTGCCCACAGGCAGCAAGTCCCCATGCTGGTTGACCGCACCGGTCACGGCAATGCCCTGGCGCAGGGGCACGCCCGACAAACTCGACAGCAGGGCGAACAACTCGGCGCACGAGGCCGAGTCGCCCTCGACGCCGCCATACTCCTGCTCGAACACCACCGCCGCATTCATCGACAAGGGCGAGATGTGGGCAAACAAACCTGCCAGGTAACTGTGCAAAATCAGCACGCCCTTGTCGTGGATGGGGCCGGACATCTCGACCTCGCGCTCGATGTTGAGCAGGCCTTCGTCACCTGCAAACGACCGGGCGGTGACCCGCACCGGCACGCCAAAACTGTGGTCGCCCAGGTCCATGACCGTCAAACCGTTGACCTGCGCCACCCGCTCGCCCGTGACCACCAGCCAACGCTCGCCACTGGCAATGGTTTCCTGCACGCGCGACTCCAGACCCGCCAGACGCGATCGCCTGGCTTGCCGTGCGGCCAGCACGTCCTGCGCCTCCACCCGCAGGGCCCCGCGCGCCTGTGCCAGCGCATGGCTTTCCACCAGCAGGGCTTCGGTCAGCCCGACCAGACCACTGTGGCGGGTTTGGTCGCCTGCGGTGCGGTGGTTGTCTTCGATGATCTGCGCCACCGCCGCGGCCGAACAATGCAACAAACCCAGCCGCTCGCAGGTGTGCGCCACCCCCACGGCAATGGCCCGCACGGTCTGGGGGGTGGCCTCGAAGCTCTCGGCAAAATCGACCTTGCAGCGAAAGCGCCGGGCCCACTCCGGATCGGCCTCCTGCACCGCGTAATAGGCCTCGACCGATGCAATCAGGACCAGCTTGACATCGACTTCCACCGCCTCGGGCAGCAAGGAGACGGCGGCCAACGGGGCTTGCGTCACCCCGGGTTCGTCCAGCTGGAAAAGGCCGCTGCGCAACAAGCGCCGCAACCTTTCCCACACCGGCGCATCGGCCAGCAAATCCTGCAAATGCAGCATCAGGAATCCGCCGTGCGCCCGCAGCAGGCTGCCGGCACGGATCTGTGCAAAGTCGGTCACCAGTTCGCCGCCATCGGACGCGTATTCGATGCTGCCAAACAGGTTTCGGAACACCGGGTTGTCCTCGACGATCACCGGTGCGCCTGCGAGCGTGTGGTTGTCCACCGCCACATTCACCCGAAACCCTGCCAGCACCTCTTGCAGTTCGGCCCGTCGCGTCTCTTCGTCATCGCCAGGGGTCAACAGCGTGTGCTTGTCGAGCATGCACTGCAGCACCTGATCCAGGTAGTCGCCCAGCCGGGTGGCGCTGTCGGGTGGCAGATCCATGTGCGCGCGCAACAGCGTCAGGCCCTTGGCCAGCACGGGTTGCAAAAATCGCTTGCGCAATTCATCCAGCGCCTGCGCCATGGACCTGTCCCAGGCCTGGGTGGCGTTCAGGTAGGCCTCGATTTCGACATGCAGCGCCTCCTCGGCCGCATGCAGCGCCGACCGCTCGCCCGGGCTGAGCAACAGGGCCTTGCCCGCGGTCACGGGCTGGTCCTGGGCATCTTTCAGGGTAAAGACCATGTGCCCCTCATCCTGGGCCAGCTCGAAGTGATGGGCCTGCGCATACGCGGTGAGCGCCGCATAGGCCGCATCGATCTGGGTCTTGAAGACCTGCGTGATACGTTTGCGCTCCACCAGAAAATCGTCCTGCTGCAACCGTTTCGGGACGGCCTCCTGGATGTCCTGCACCCAGGCCATCATGGCCTGGCGCAAGCGCCTGCCCTGACCCGCCGGCACGCGCAAAGCCAGCGGCTGCTGCGGCTGCTCAAAGTTGTTCAGGTAACACAGGTCTGGCGGCACCGGCCGCTGAGCCGCCTGCTCGTGCATCATCCGGGTCAGCAGGCTTTTCCTGCCAGAGCCCACCTCGCCCAGCACCAGCAAGTTGTAGCCCGGCTGGCGCATCTGCAGGCCAAACAGGGCCGCCTTCTCGGCACGCTCTTGACCAATCCAGGGCAAGGGCAGACCTTGGAGCTCCGAGGTCTCGACAAAGCCCAGCAGCCCCGGGTCCATGGTCAGGCGCAGTTCGGACGGGGTCAATTCAACAGCAGTCATCGGTCATCGCGACAAGGGCAAAACCCAAGCCTAGTGCCCACCAACTGGCCTGTCGGTGCGCCATGCCACGCCCATTTCGGCGCACAATCCGGGCATGCACGCCGACGACCCCACGCCCCCCGTCCCGCCCCCAGCAGTCCCGCCCCCAGCAGTCCCGCCCCCAACAGTTCAGCCCCGCAACCCCCTGCATGGTCTGACCCTGGAGACCCTCGTCACCCGCTTGGTCGATGGTTATGGCTGGGAGGGTTTGGGTCAGCGCATCCCTGTGCGCTGCTTCACCCACGATCCGAGCGTGGGCTCGAGCCTCAAGTTTTTGCGCAAAACGCCCTGGGCGCGAGAGAAAGTGGAAAGCCTGTACCTGTTCATGCTGCGCGAACAAAAGCGGCGCGGGCCTTGAGCCCTCGGGCCAGACCTAACCGAGCGACAGCATCGTGCCCCGGCATTTTTTGGCCCCGCAGCGGCAGGCATAACGGGACTTCAGGGCCTCGCTCATCGGCTCGTCGCTGAACAAGCCATAGTCAAAGGTCAACTCCTCGCCCTTGAACACCGGCCTGCGCGTCACGATGAAGATGCGGCCCTGCACCTCGTCGGGCACGCAGTTGGGGCGACACGAATGGTTGATCCACTTGGAGGCATTGCCGCCATGCAGCGCATCGATCACCCGCCCATCGCCCCGGTGAAAGTAAAAGGTATGGTCCGGGTCAAGGGGATCGTGCGGGTGGCGGGCCAGGGCTTCGGCCATGCTGATGACCTCGCCCACGTATTCAATCACCCGTTCGCCGGCGTCGATGAAGCGGGTCGCAAACACACCTTGGCCGTGTACGCCGGAGGCGTGCACCCAGATGGCATCGTCGGTGGTGGCATGCCCATTCGGCCTCATGCGCACATGCATTTCAATGGACCAGAACCCGGCTGTCATGGCTTTGCTGGCAGTTCCAACGCAAAACCAAGGGCTGCGCAGCTTGGGACAACCGCAACCCCAAGCCCAGTGACTCGCCCACAGCGCAAAACCGGCAAACACCAGCCTTGTTCATCGGAGTCCACATGGACTGCGCATGCGCCATCCACCGTGCCTCCCGCCAGCTGCCCACAGGCTCACTCCACCGTCACCGACTTCGCCAAATTTCTTGGCTTGTCCACATCCGTGCCCCGGGCGCAGGCGGTGTGGTAACTCAGCAGCTGCAGCGGCACCACGTGCAGGATGGGGGACAGCACACCGTAGTGCTCGGGCATGCGGATGACGTTGAGGCCGTCGCTGCTCTCGATCCGGGTGTCGACATCGGCCAGCACATACAGCACGCCGCCGCGGGCGCGCACTTCTTGCATATTGCTTTTGAGCTTTTCCAGCAGCTGGTCGTTAGGGGCCACGGTGACCACCGGCATGGCGCTGGTCACCAGCGCCAACGGGCCGTGTTTGAGCTCACCCGCGGCATAGGCCTCGGCATGGATGTAGGTGATTTCTTTGAGCTTCAAAGCCCCTTCGAGGGCGATCGGGTAATGCGTGCCCCGGCCCAGGAACAGAGCGTTTTCCTTGCTCGCGAATTCTTCGGCCCAGCTGATGATTTGCGGCTCCAGCGCCAAAACGGCTTGCAGGGCCGCAGGCAGGTGGCGCATGGCCTTGAGGTGCTCAGCCTCTTGGGCCTCGCTCAGGCGGCCCTGGGTCTGTGCCAACGCCAGCGTGAGCAGAAACAAGCCCGCCAGCTGGGTGGTGAAGGCTTTGGTCGAGGCCACGCCGATCTCGGCCCCGGCGCGCGTGACATAGGCATGCTGGCATTCGCGCACCATGGCGCTGGTGGCCACATTGCAGATGGTCAGCGTGCGCGACATGCCCAAGCCCTGCGCGTGGCGCAGCGCGGCCAGGGTGTCGGCGGTCTCGCCGCTCTGGGTGATGGTGACCACCAAGGTCTTGGGGTCGGGCACCGATGCGCGGTAACGGTATTCGCTGGCGATCTCCACTTGGCATGGGATCTGGGCAATGGCTTCGATCCAGTACTTGGCCACGCAACCGCTGTAGTAACTGGTGCCGCAGGCCAGAATCAAGACCTTGTCGATGGCCTTGAAGGTGCTGTAGGCGCCGTCGCCAAACAGCTCGGGCGTGATGCCCTCGACGCCTTCGAGCGTGTCGGCAATGGCGCGTGGCTGCTCGAAGATTTCCTTTTGCATGTAGTGGCGGTAAGGTCCCAGGTCCGCCGCGCCGCTGTGCGCATGCACGGTCTTCACGGCACGGCTGACGGCTTTGTGGGCGCGGTCCACCACCCAGTACTTGCCCAGCTGGATGTCGACCACATCGCCTTCTTCGAGGTACACGATCTGGTCGGTCACCCCGGCCAGCGCCATCGCGTCGCTGGCCAAAAAGGTCTCGCCCTGGCCCACACCCAAGATCAGGGGCGAGCCGGCACGCGCGCCGACCACCCGCTGCGGCTCGTCCTTGTGGAACACCGCAATCGCGTAGGCGCCGTGCAGCTGGCCAATCGCGCCCTGGACGGCCTGAAACAGGTCACCGTCATAGACACTGTCCACCAGGTGGGCAATGACTTCGGTGTCGGTCTGGCTGGCAAAGACATAGCCCTTGGCCTGCAGGGCGGCGCGCAACTCTTCGTGGTTTTCGATGATGCCGTTGTGCACCAAGGCGACTTTGCCCGGCTTGCCCTCGGCCACGCCAGTGCCGTGGCTGAAGTGCGGGTGCGCGTTGTGCACGGCCGGCGCGCCGTGCGTGGCCCAGCGGGTGTGGGCGATGCCGGTGCCGCCTTCGATGCGCTCGGCGCTCACCTGGTCCATCAGTTCGGCCACCCGCGCGGTGCTGCGTGCGCGCTGCAGTCCGCCTTGGGGCGCGTTGGCACCGCTCAAGCTGGCCGCGTGCACCGCCACGCCGCAGGAGTCATAGCCCCGGTATTCCAGGCGCTGCAGGCCTTGCACCAGCACAGGCACGATGTTGCGGTGAGAAACGGCGCCGACGATGCCACACATGGGGATGCTCCTGAAAGGGGGATGGCAGCGATGGTAGGCACAGTTTTGAAAAACATCCGATCAATTTATGATTGAATTTGGTTTTTTATTTCATTTTTATCTGATGAAGAAATAAAATTCCAATAAAATTCATTTCATGGAATATTCAGAACTCGATGCCATCGACCTGCAGCTGCTCGACAGCCTGCAGCGCGACGCCAGCCTGAGCAATGTGGCGCTGGCCGAGCGGGTCCATGTCTCGCCCCCCACCTGCCTGCGCCGCGTCAAACGCCTGGTCGAGGGCGGCTGGATCGAGCGGCAGGTGGCGGTGCTCAGCACCGACCGGCTCGCCGCCACGCTGGGGCACGGCCTGACGGCGCTGGTCGAGGTGTCATTGGACCAACAGGGCAGCGAACACCTGGACGCCTTCGAGGCACGCGCCGTGGCGCACGACGCGGTGCAGCAATGCTGGCGCGTGTCGCCCGGTCCGGACTTCGTGCTGGTGGTGCAGGCCCGCGACATGCCGGGCTACCTGGCCATCAGCCAGGCCCTGTTCACACAGGACGCGAATGTGCGCAATGTGAAGGCCTTCTTCTCGACCAAGCGGGCCAAATTCACCACCACCTGCCCGGTGCTGGGCTAGGCCTGGCACCGTGCTGGCCAGACGCCCGCACCCCGGCACTCAAGCCTTGGGCTTTTTCTCTGGGCGTTTCCAGTTGGCGATGCTGACTTGCTTGCCACGCGCCACGCTCAGGCTGCCCGGCTCGGTGCTTTTGGTGATGGTGGAGCCGCCGCCCACGGTGCCGCCCGCGCCAATCGTCACCGGGGCCACCAGCACGCAGTTGCTGCCGATGTGCACATCGGCCTCGATCACGGTGCGGTGCTTGTTCGCGCCGTCGTAATTGGCCGTGATGCTGCCCGCGCCGTAGTTCACACGCTCGCCCACGGTGGCGTCGCCCAGGTAGGCCAGGTGGTTGGCTTTGGCACCCCTGGCCAGGGTGGCGTTTTTCACCTCGACAAAGTTGCCGATGTGCACCTCGGCCCCCAGCTGCGCGCCCGGACGCAGGCGCGCAAACGGGCCGATCAGCGCGCCCTCGCCCACCGTCACCCCGGATTTTTCGCCATCGATGTGGGTGAAGGGGTGAATCACCGCGCCTGCGGCGATGGTGCAGTTGGCGATCACGCAGTGGGCCCCGATCTTCACGCCTTCGCCCAAGCTCACACGGCCCTGGAAAATGCAGTTCACGTCGATCTCGACGTCCGGGGCGCACTCGAGCTGACCGCGCAGGTCGAACCGGGCCGGGTCCAGCAGGCGCACGCCTTGCTCCAGCAGGCGCTGCGCTTGGCGCAGCTGGTGCGCGCGCTCGAGCTCGGCCAGCTGCAATGGGCTGTTGATGCCGGCCACTTCCAGTGCATCGGCGATGGTGTGCGCCACCACCGGCACATCGTCGGCCACGGCCAGCCGCACCACATCGGTCAGGTAGTACTCGCCCTGGGCATTGCGGTTGTCGATGCGGCCCAGCCAGTCTTTGAGCAGCCGAGCGGGCACGGCCATGATGCCGCTGTAAACCTCGGTGATCTGGCGCTGCGCCTCGGTCGCGTCCTTGTGTTCGACGATGGCCTGGACCGCGCTGCCGTGCCGCACGATGCGGCCGTAGCCGGTGGGATTGGGCAGCTCAACGGTCAGCAGCGCCAGCCGCTGGCCACCGCACTGGGCGATCAGGTCTTGCAGCGTCTGGGCCTGGGTCAGGGGCACATCGCCCGACAGGACCACCACCACGCCATCGTCGGCCAGCACAGGCACGGCCTGCTGCACTGCGTGGCCGGTGCCCAGTTGGGGCTCCTGGCGCACGCATTGCACCGCCAGGGCCTGGCCAGAGGCCAGCACCACCGGCTCGACCTGGTCGGCACCGTGCCCGGTGATGACCACGGCCGAGCGGGCCTGCAGTTGGGCGGCCAAGCCCAGCACGTGCTGCACCAGCGGCACGCCAGCCAGCCGGTGCAAGACCTTGGGCAACCGGCTTTTCATGCGCGTGCCTTTTCCGGCGGCCATGATGACGACGTCTATGGGGTGAGAAAAGGCATTCATGGCCGACAGACTTTCTGATGTACCCGACAATTTCAGGGATGGATCGCGCATGGTTAAATTATCGCTGCCCCGCTTCGGGCCTATGATTCGCTCCAAAGGCACTTTCAATATGCGTCATTTTTCTTGGAAACGGGCTTGCACCGTGGCGGTCAGCACCGGGATCCTGGCCAGCTGCGGTGGTTCGGCATCCATGCCGCCGTTGACCGAGGCCATATGTGAACAGCCATGGTCATGGGCAAAGGGCTCTGGCCTAGGGGCTCAAAGTTTCAGTGCCGAAAGCATCGCACAAAAGGCTGAGGTGATTTGGTCCTTGCAGAATTGCAAAATTCAGAAACTGAACTCGCTTCAATTGACGGTCTGCATTCGGCACAACGAACCGAGTGAACTTAACCTTAAACTTTATCGAGGCTCAGAATCAACCCCTTTGGCTCTTCCCAAACTGGATCAAACAAGCCAGTCTGGGACATGTGAACAAGGCTCCCAGGGTACACCGTGGACATACACCATCGCGAACCCCACATTCAACACGAACAACACCTCTCAACAATGGCGCTTAGTCATAGAAGATGAGCAAAATAACCAAAACACTGGTTTTTTTGATGGATGGTCATTTACCCTGAAGGGCTTCAATTGATCGGCCGTGTCATTCTTGTTCTGTGTCTTTTTTTCTTGCAAGGGTGCAGCGCCATCAAGCTCGGGTACCAGCAACTGCCCACCTTGTCCTTTTGGTGGCTGGACAGCACGGTCTCGTTCAACAGCGCCCAGTCGGTGGCCGCCAAAGACGCGATCGACAAGCTCTACCAGTGGCATCGCAAAGAAGAATTGCCGGGGTACGGGGAATTGCTGCAGCGGATTGGGCAGATGTCTGCCGGCCCTTTGCAAGCCGAGCAGGTCTGCAGTGTGGCGGCCGATGTGCAAGCGCGTCTGGATGTCCTGATGCGGCAGGCGGTGGTGCAAGCCGCTCCGGTGGCACTGGCGCTGGGCCCCAGACAGCTCAGCCACATCGCGCGGCACTGGGAAAGCAA
>JAIXXW010000229.1 GCA_027490555.1 Comamonadaceae bacterium
ACGATCGAGATCGATCGCCAATCGATCGCCCGTTATGGCATCAATGTGTCCGATGTCAACGACCTGATCGAAACCGCTTTTGGCGGCAACGAAGTGGGCCAGTTGTACGAAGGCCAGCGGCGCTTTGGCATCGTGGTGCGTTACCCGGCCGAAAACCGCAATTCGATCCAGGCCATCCGCAACACCACCTTGAAAACCAGAGATGGCACCCTGGTTCCCTTGTCGGCGGTGGCCCGCATCGAATTGGTGGACAGCCCGCCCACCATCAGTCGCGAGTTTGGCAAACGCCGCGTGGTGGTGGGCGCCAATGTCAGTGGCCGCGATCTGGGTGGCTTTGTGCAGGAGGTGCAGCGCCGGGTGGATGCGGAACTGCGCCTGCCCGAGGGCTATTACCTGTCCTGGGGCGGTCAGTTCGAAAACATGGAGCGCGCCATGGCCACGCTGACCATCATCGTGCCCCTGACCATTGTGGCCATCTTCTTCCTGCTGTTCATGCTGTTCAACTCGGTGCGCCTGGCCTCGCTGATCATCATGGTGCTGCCGTTCGCCTCGATTGGTGGCGTGATGGCGCTGTTCGTGTCGGGCGAGTACATCAGTGTGCCGGCTTCGGTGGGCTTCATTGCCTTGTGGGGCATCGCGGTGCTCAACGGGGTGGTGCTGGTCAGCTCGATCCGCAAACTGCGCGAAGACGGCCTGTCGGTGGCCGCTGCGGTGCGCGAGGGCTGTGTGCAACGCTTCCGCCCGGTGCTGATGACGGCCACGGTGGCCATGCTGGCCCTGGTGCCATTCCTGTTCGCCACCGGCCCGGGTTCCGAGGTCCAGCGCCCCCTGGCCGTGGTGGTCATCGGGGGCCTGATTTCCTCTACATTACTGACTTTGGTTGTTCTGCCTACGCTCTACAGGTGGTTCGACGATCTGCCACAAGAAGCTTGAGCTTGGAGAACACTGATGAAAGAAGTCCGCGCCATCATTCGCCCCAATCGCCGAGAACGCCTGCGCGAAGCCTTGCGCGCGATCCCCAATTTTCCGGGTGTGTCCATGTTCAGCGCCCAGGGCTTCACCGCCCCGGCCGCCATCGACAAGCGCACGGTGCGCGACGAGCTGACCGATTTTTCCGAAAAGTACATGGTGTGTGTGCTGTGCCCGGATGACATGGTGGAGACCATCCGCAACACGATCATCACGTCCTGCGGCACGGGACAAATCGGCGATGGCCTGGTCTGGGTGTTGGACGTGGCCTCTGTGCACCGGGTCCGCAACGGCGAGCAGATGGCCTGAGCCCCACCCGCCCCTGGTCCCGACCCACCCTTTGCGGTGGGTTTTTTCTGTCCAGCAGCGCCTGGTCCCCGGCTTGCTGCACGGCAGCGCCCAGGCCGCCACCGGGCATGACGCGGGTGCGAATTGGCCGGGTGATTTCAGTGTGTAATCACCCCTGTTCCCTGTATTCCCAAAGCACCATGACCAACACCTTCTTTTCCCAACTTGTCTCCATGGCGCTGGCCGGCCTGCTGGCCATGTCGAGCATCAGCGTCAGCCACGCCCAAACCACACTGCGCGTGACCACCATCCCCGAAGAGGCCGCCACCGAGCAGGTGCGGAAATTCACGCCTTTGGCCAGTTATCTGGAAAAGCAGCTGGGCATCAAGGTGCAGTTCACACCCGTCACCGATTACCCTGCCGCTGTGGAGGCACTGGTCAACAAGAAGGTCGATTTGGTCTGGTTTGGCGGCTTCACTTTTGTCCAGGCCAGCATTCGTTCGGGCGGCAAAATCGTGCCAATCGCCCAGCGCGAAGAAGACACACGTTTCCAGTCGGTGTTCATCGCCAAGACCGACTCGGGCATCAAGGCACTGGCCGACATGAAGGGCAAGCAGGTCTCTTTTGGCTCGCAAAGCAGCACCTCGGGCCACCTGATGCCGCGCAGCTTTTTGCTGCAAGCCAAGATCGACCCTGAGAAAGACTTCAAGCGCATCGCCTACAGCGGCGCGCACGACGCCACCATCGCCTCGGTGGTCAGCGGCAAGGTCGACGCTGCCGCGCTCGACATCACCGTGTGGAGAAAATTTGTCGCCGAAAACAAAGTCAACACGCAAGATGTGAATGTGTTTTTCACGACGGCGCCCTACTTCAATTACAACTGGTCGGTGCATGCGGACATGCCGGCCGATCTGCGCGAAAAAATCAAGGCCGCCTTGCTGGCACTGAGCCCGACCCAGCCTGAGCACGCCGAGATCCTCAAGCTCAACCGCGCCACCCGCTATGTGCCCACCACACCCGAGAACTACAAGGGTCTGGAGTCGGCCGCACGCAGCGCAGGCTTGCTCTGAAGCCAGGCAGCTGCGCGGTGAAGATCGAGGTCCAGGACCTGCAGACCCGGCACCCGGCCGCTTTGCCTGGTGCGCGGCCGGCTTTGCGGGCGCTGAGCCTGAGTCTGGCCGCTGGCGAGCAGGTGGCCATCATCGGTCCTTCCGGGGCGGGCAAGACCACCTTGCTGCAGGTGCTGGCCTGCTCGCAGCGGCCCACCCAAGGCACCTTGCAGCTGGCCGGTGCGAACCCCTGGACATTGCCCGCCAGCGCCCTGCGCGCACTGCGCGGCCAGTTGTTTCTGGCCCCCCAGGTGCCACCGCTGCCGCCGCGCCAGCGCGTGGTGACCTCGGTGCTGGCTGGGCGTTTGCCGGCCATGGGCTTGTGGGCCAGTTTGCGCTCGCTCTTTTACCCGAGCGACATCCCCGCCGCGCACGCGGCGCTGGCCCATTTTGACCTGAGCGACAAGCTGTTTGAACGCGTGGACCGCCTGTCCGGCGGTGAGCGCCAGCGGGTGGGCCTGGCCCGCGCCTTGCTGGCCCCGGCCAGTTTGTGGCTGATCGACGAGCCGCTGTCGGCGCTCGACCCGATGCGTGCCCGCATGGCCATCTCCGCCCTGGTGGGTCTGGCCGCCCAGCGGCAAGTCACGTTGGTGGCCACGCTGCACCAGGTGGACATGGCGCTGGCACACTTTCCGCGCACCATCGGCCTGCGCGAGGGCGAGTTGGTGTTTGACTTGCCGTCTGCACAAGTCAGCCGCGAGCATCTGGCGCATTTGTATGCCCAGCACGAGCACGAGTTGCGTGGCGAGGTCCAGCCTGTGGCGCTGCCCGATGCTGCCGCCGCTGCACCCGCGCCCCTGGTGCTCGATGGCCGTTGAAGCGGCCAAGTTCTGCATGCCGCGCGAACAGCACATGTCCGCTCCCGCTCCCGGTTCGGACCCCCTCAGGCCCCAGCCCATGGCACCTGAACGCGATCCGGCTTTTGCCTCACGCGTGTTCTGGCTGAGCCTGGCGCTGGTCTTGCTCTGGCCGCTGGGCGTGGCCACCGAGTTCCGGCCCTGGGTGCTGTGGGCGCCCGAGAACCGCAAAGTCACGGCCGATTTTGTGGCCAGCTTTTGGCCGCTGGTGCACAACGCCGAATTCATGGACATGTTGGTGCGCGAAACCTGGCGCACCGTGGCCATGGCCACCGCGGGCGTCACTTTGGCGCTGGTGTTGGCCGTGCCTTTGAGTCTGATGGCCACCCGCGTGTTGTCGCTCTCGGCCTTGTCGGGTCGCATGGACCGCTGGCCCGCTGTGGTGCGTTGGTGCGTGCGCGCCACCTTGATCGTGCTGCGCAGCGTGCCCGAGCTGGTGTGGGCCTTGGTGTTTGTGCGTGTGGTGGGTCTGGGGCCCACAGCGGGTGTGCTGGCCATTGCGCTGACCTATGGCGGCATGCTGGGCAAGGTGTATGCCGAAATTTTGGAAAGTGGCGAAAGCCACGCCACCCAAACCCTGATGCGCAATGGCAGTGGCCGCCTGCAGGCTTTTGTGTATGCGCTGCTGCCCAGCCACGCGGCCGAGCTGGCGTCTTACACGGTGTACCGCTGGGAATGTGCGATCCGCTCGTCGGTCGTGCTGGGCTTTGTGGGTGCGGGTGGCTTGGGCCAGCAACTGGACAATTCGATGAAGATGTTCAATGGTGGTGAAGTGGCCACCTTGCTGCTGGTGTTCATCGTGCTGGTGGCGCTGGCCGACCGCGTGAGCGCTTGGTTGAGAAAGGCGCTGGCATGAAGCCTTTCCCACGCGAGGCGGCCAACCCGCCCTGCAAATTGCCGCCGCCGATTTTTGATGCCCGCTGCAAGGCGTGTTGGTTCACTTTGGCTTTGCTGGTCTTGGTGGTGGCCAGTTTTGTCTCGCTGGATCTGGACTGGGCGTCTTTGGCGTCCATGGAGGCTGCGCGCAGCATGGGCCGCTTTGTGGCGGAATTTTTCCCGCCCGATTTGTCACCTGTGTTTGTGAACAAAGTGGCTTGGGCCGCTTGGGAAACCCTGGCCATGTCGGCGCTGGGCACCGTCATGGCAGCCTGGCTGGGCCTGGCGTTGGCCGTGCCCGCCAGCCGCATGTCCGCCCAAGACCCGGCTTGGCTGCGCAGCCCCACCCGCTGGTTGCTCAATGCTTTGCGCGCCATTCCTGAATTGGTGTGGGCCGCGTTGCTGTTGATCTCTGCGGGTTTGGGGCCCATGGCGGGCACCTTGGCGCTGGCACTGCACACCAGTGGTGTGCTGGGCCGCCTGTTTGCCGAGGCCATGGAGAACATCCCCACCGGGCCGGGTGATGCCTTGCGCACCCAAGGCGTGGGGCCGCTGCGTGTGTTCTTTTACGCCACCTTGCCCCAGGTGCTGCCGCAACTCATGAGCTACACCCTGTACCGCTGGGAAAACAACATCCGCGCTGCCGCCGTGCTGGGCGTGGTGGGTGCAGGTGGTCTGGGCCAGCTGCTGACCTTCCACATGGGCTTGTTCCACATGAACAAGACCGCCACCATTTTGGCGGCCATGCTGCTGATGGTGGCCTGCGTGGACGCTTTGAGCTTTGCCGCACGTCGCTGGTTGACACGCTGATGCACCGCAGGGTTTGCGCCAGGGTTGTGTAGGCGCCCACCCCGTGGGCAGCCCTGCCACACGCCCTGAGTCTCCCCATGTTTTTTGTAGGAGCCCACCCCGTGGGCGATGTTGCCACACGCGCTGGGCCAACCCATGGTTTTTGTAGGAGCCCACCCCGTGGGCGATGGACCCGATGCAAACGCCGCCCGCCTCAGGCCGGTGCGCGCTGCGCATGGCGCTGCGCCGCCCACAGCGCCCCGGTGCCCAGCAGGCTCGCGCTCAGCAGCCACCACAATGCCAGGGTGTAGCCGTGCTCGGGCGACCACAGCAGGCCCAGCACCAGGGGCGCGGCAGCGCGAGCCAGCGCGATCGGCAGGCCCAGCAGACCGTTAAGCTGTCCCACGTTCTCTTGGCTGACGTACTGCGCCATGGCCGTGCCCTTGACGATGGTGTTCATGCCATTGCCCAGTCCGTAGAGCAGCACGAACACCAGCGCCGCCAGCGGCTGCAGGCCACCGACCAGCAGCACCAGCACCCCCGCCGGGATCAGGGTCGGGATCCAGCGGTTGGCGGCGTGCACATCCCAATGGCGCTCGAACAAGAACAGCACCAGCCGCCCCAGCACCTGAATCACCCCGATGGCCGCCGGGATCGCCAGCACCCAGGCCGGTGGCAGCCCCGACTCCTGCAGCAAGGCGATCATGTGCGCGGGCAAGGCCGAGGTGACCGCCAGGGTCAGCACCATGAACAAGGCCAGCAGCCAAAACGGCGCACGCCGCAGATGCGCGCTCACCGGCTCGCTGGGTGTGGGCACATCGGCGCGGTCATCGCTTGCAGAGCCGGCTGCAGGCGGCGCCGTGGTCGTCAAGGGGCGGCTCGGGCGTGGCGCCCCCTGCAGCAGCCAGCCGTGCAAGGGCGCGCAGACCAGAAACTGCAGCCCGGCCAGTGCCCACAGCGCCTGGCGCCAGCCCCACAGCTCCATCCACCAGGCGAACAAGGGGATGAACACCGTGCTGGCCAGGCCCCCCAAAAAGGTGAGGATGATGATGGCGCGGCGAAAGTCCTGGGCAAAGCGGCGCGTGACCACCGCAAAAGCCGGGTTGTACAGCGTGGCCGCCATGCCCAGGCCCAGCCAGATCCAGGCGGCATAGAACCCGGTGACCGAATCCACCTGGCTGTGCCCCAGCAAGCCCAGGCCCACCCAGACCGAGCCCAGCGTCATCACCGCACGCTCGTGGCCGGCATCGATCCAGCGGCCCACCCGGTAGGCCATCAGACCTTCTGCCAGCAGGGCCAGACTGAAGGCCAGCGAAGACTCGGCCCGGCCCATGCCCAGCTCGGCTTCGAGCGGCGTCATCAGCAAGGAAAAGGTGTAGAAAACGCTGCCCCAGGTGATGAGCTGCGGCAGCGACAGCCAGACGCTGAAAGGCCCCAGTGGTGCGGCGGTCGCAAGGGGGGCTTTGGCGTGGGGCATGGTGCCATTATCCGGGGCCGACGCCGGCCCCGGTGGCGGCCATGCGGGTCAATGCGCCTTGAGAACCCGCCGGTATTGCACCGCTTCGGCCACATGGGCGGGGGCGATGCGGTCGCTGCCGGCCAGATCGGCGATGGTGCGCGCCACCTTGAGGCTGCGGTGCGTGCTGCGCCCGCTCCAGCCCAGTTGGTTGGCCGCTTTTTGCAGCAAGGCCGAGGCACCGGCCTCCAGGCGCGCCTGGGCATCGATGGCCTGGCCTTGCAGCTGGGCATTGGTGCAGCCTTGCCGAGCGAGGGCGCGTTGGCGTGCGGCCAGGCTGCGCGCCGCGATGGCTTGTGTGGGCTCGCCTGGTGGGGCTTGCAGCAGCTCGCTGGCGCTCAGGCTGGGCACATCGATGTGCAGGTCAATCCGGTCGAGCAGCGGCCCGCTGAGCTTGCCCTGGTAACGGCTGACCTGGTCGGGCGTGCAGCGGCAGGTTCGGGTGCGGCTGCCCAGATGGCCACAGGGACAGGGGTTCATGGCCGCGATCAATTGAAACTGCGCCGGGAACTCGGCCCTGCGCGCGGCCCGGGCGATGGTGATGCTGCCGGTTTCCAGTGGCTCGCGCAGGGCCTCGAGCGCGGCCCTTGGAAATTCGGGCAGTTCGTCCAGAAACAGCACGCCGTGGTGGGCCAGCGAGATTTCGCCCGGCCGGGGCGGTGAGCCGCCCCCCACCAAAGCCACCGCACTGGCCGAATGGTGCGGCTGGCCCGTGGGGCGTTGGCCCCAGCGGCTCAGCTCAAAGCGTCCGGCCAGGCTGGCGATCGCCGCCGACTCCAGCGCTTCTTCCACCGACATGGGCGGCAGCAAACCCGCAAAGCGCTGCGCCAGCATGGACTTGCCCGAGCCGGGCGGGCCCTGCATGAGCAGCGAATGGCCGCCTGCGGCTGCGATCTCCAGCACCCGCTTGACCCCCGCGTGGCCTTTCACATCGGCCAGATCGGCGTAGCGCGGCGCTTCGGCGGGCGTGCGGGCGGCCATGCGGGTCCAACCCTCACGGGGTTCGGGGGCGGCCTCGCCCGAGGGTGGCAAGAACTGTTGCACCACATCCAACAGGTGCTGCGCCCTGAAGACTTCGGCATCGGGCACCAGGGCCGCTTCTTCGGCGCTGCCCGGTGGCAGCACCAAGCGGGTGCGCACCTGTTGCTGGCGCAACACCAGGCTCATGGCCAGGGCGCCGCGCACCGGGCGCAACGCGCCCGACAGGGACAGCTCGCCCGCAAACTCGTAGCCCGCCAGTTGGGCCGCGTCGATCTGCCCGCTGGCCGCCAAAATGCCCAGCGCGATCGGCAAGTCCAGCCGCCCGGAGTCCTTGGGCAGGTCGGCCGGGGCCAGGTTGACGGTGATGCGCTGGTTGTGCGGAAAGTCCAGTCCGCTGTTTTGCAGCGCCGAGCGCACGCGCTCGCGGGCTTCCTTGACTTCGACATCGGCCAGACCCACCAGCGTGAAGCTGGGCAGGCCATTGGCCATGTGCACCTCCACTGTGACTGCGGGCGCTTGCAAGCCGATCAAGGCGCGGCTGCGCACCAAACTGAGACTCATCTGCCCTCCCTGCCCCATTTTGGTGCGTTTGTGTGCCCTGTCGCGCAGTCCGGACGCACAGGGCCTGTTGTCATGTGATTCAAACATGCACAGGCGTGGCGCACACGGGGAAAACCCCCAAGCCTCTCAAAACCTGGGGTTGGCACGCTCCCTGCTTAGACCGTTTGTCTTTTTTTCATTTTTTTGGAGTCCCTCATGAAAAACATCCTCGTTCCAGCCCTGTTGGCCACTTCCCTGTTGTCCGTGAATGGCATTGCCCAAGCCCAAGCGGCCGAAAGCACTTTGGCCTTCAACGTGGGCGCCGTGTCCGACTACCGTTACCGTGGTATTTCGCAGTCGCGCCTGCAGCCAGCGGTGCAAGGCGGTTTTGACTACACCGACAAGAGCGGTTTCTATGTTGGCGCCTGGGGCTCCACCATCCAGTGGATCAAGGACACCCCCGGTGCAGGCAAAGGTTCGGTGGAAGTCGACCTGTACGGTGGCTACAAGTCCACCGTGGGCGCATTGGCCTATGACGTCGGTTTTCTGCGTTATGAGTACCTGAAAAACAACTATGCCTCGGCCAGCGGTGTCAATGCGAACACCAATGAAGTCTATGGCGGCGTGACTTATGGCGTGTTCACCGCCAAATACTCGCACGCCATCTCCAACCTCTTCGGCAATCCCAACAGCAAAAACAGCTACTACCTGGATCTGAGCGCCGCCATTGACTTGGGCAACGGCATGACCTTGACACCGCACGTGGGTTACCAGAGCGTGAAAAACGTGGCCAACGCCACCTACACCGACTACGCCCTGACACTGGCCAAAGACCTGGGCAATGGTTTGAGCGCCACCGTGGCCGTTGTTGGCACCAATGCTGATGAAGGTTTTTACAGCCTCAAGGGCAAATACAACGGCAAAACAGGCGCAGTTGTCGGCCTGAAGTACACCTTCTGATTTTCACCCTTATCGCAAGGAGCCATCATGAAACTGGTGACCGCCATCATC
>JAIXXW010000111.1 GCA_027490555.1 Comamonadaceae bacterium
ACATCCAGATCGTCAACGCCAAAGAGCACAACCTGCAAAACCTGAGCGTCGACATCCCGCGTGGCCGTTTCAATGTGGTCACCGGTGTCAGCGGCTCGGGCAAGTCCACCCTGGCGTTTGACATCCTGTTCAACGAAGGCCAGCGCCGTTACCTGGAGAGCCTGAACGCCTACGCCCGCAGCATTGTGCAGCCTGCAGGCCGCCCCGAGGTCGATGCGGTGTATGGCATCCCGCCCACGGTGGCGATCGAGCAGCGGCTGTCACGCGGTGGGCGCAAATCCACCGTGGGCACGACCACCGAGGTCTGGCATTTCCTGCGCTTGTTGTACGTGAAGCTGGGCATCCAGCATTGCGTGCACGACAACACGCCGGTGCAGCCGCAAACCCCCGACAGCATCATCGCGCAGCTGATGACGCAGTTCCGAGGTCAGCACATCGGCCTGTTGGCCCCTTTGGTCACCAACCGCAAGGGCGTCTACACCGAACTGGCCGATTGGGCGCGGCCGCGCGGCTACACGCATTTGCGTGTCGATGGTGAATTTTTGCCCACCCAGGGTTTCCCGCGCATCGACCGTTTCAAGGAACACACCATCGAGCTGCCGGTGGCCAGCCTGGATGTGCTGCCGTCCAGCGAAACGGCCTTGCGCCAGGCACTGAACCAGGCGCTGGAGCATGGCAAAGGCGTGGTGCATGTGCTGAGCGGTCTGGACGGTTTGCACGAAGCCATGCGCCAGGGCGAGTCCACGGCCTGCATCGGCCAGCACCGGGTGTTTTCAACCTTGCGGGCCTGCCCGGCTTGCGCCACCTCGTATGCCGAACTCGACCCCCGCCTGTTTTCCTACAACAGCAAACATGGCTGGTGCCCCGACTGCGTGGGCACGGGGGTGCAGCTCAGCCAGCACGAGCGTCAGGTGTTTGACGATTCGGTGCAGGACGACAAGGACAAGGGCCGCGAGCAAACCTTTGCCGAACCCGACATCGAAGACCTGGCCGATGTGGCCTGCCCGAGCTGCCAGGGCACCCGGCTGAATGCCACGGCACGCGCGGTGCGGCTGGGCGCTGCACCCGGGCAGGGCTGGCGCATCACCGACATCGCCGCTTTGTCGGTGAGCGATGTGCGGCGGTGGGTGGCGCAGTTGCAGCTCACCGGCCGGGACGCCGACATCGCCCGCGATCTGGTGCCCGAAATCAAGAGCCGTCTGGAGTTTCTCGAAGAGGTCGGATTGGGCTACCTCACACTGGACCGGGGTGCGCCCACGCTGTCGGGCGGTGAGGCACAGCGCATCCGTCTGGCCGCGCAACTGGGCAGCAACTTGCAAGGCGTTTGCTATGTGCTGGACGAGCCCACCATTGGCCTGCACGCGCGCGACAACCAGATTTTGCTCAACGCCCTGCACAAGCTGGGGGACAAAGGCAACACGCTGGTGGTGGTGGAACACGACGAAGACACCATCCGCCGCGCCGACCACATCATCGACATCGGCCCGAGTGCCGGCAAGCGCGGTGGCCGCCTGGTGGCGCAAGGCTCGGTGGCCGACATCACCGCCTCTGCCGATTCGCAGACTGGGCGCTATTTGCTGCATGCGATGAAGCATCCGATGCAGATGCGTCGCGTGGTGGGTGCTTCTGCGCGGGGCGGCGGCGCGGGCGCCTCATATGGCGGGGGTACGCCAAAATCGGCGCCCACGCCACCGCCCCACGCAGAAGCTGTAGAAGCTGCGGTGGCTCCCCTGCAATGGCTTACCCTGACAGGCGCCAATTTGCACAACCTGCGCCAGGTCGATGTGCAGGTCCCACTCAAGCGCTTGGTGGCCGTCACGGGCGTCAGTGGTTCGGGCAAGTCCACCTTGGCCCGCGATGTGTTGCTGACCAATGTGCAAGCCCTGGTGGGCCAGCGCGCGACGCTGGCGGGCCGCACTGCACAGGACGCGGGTCAGCGCGTGGCCCTGACCGCTTGCGCCGACGTGCAAGGCTTTGAAGGCATCGACCGCGTGCTCGAAGTGGACCAGACCCCGATCGGCAAAACACCGCGCTCCTGCCCGGCCACCTACATCGGTTTTTGGGACACGGTGCGCAAATTGTTTGCTGAAACGCTGGAGGCCAAAGCCCGGGGCTATGCCGCTGGGCGTTTCAGCTTCAACACCGGCGAAGGCCGCTGCCCCAGCTGCGAAGGCCAGGGCATGCGCACCATCGAGATGAGTTTCTTGCCGGATGTGAAGGTGCCTTGCGAAACCTGTCGGGGCGCCCGTTTCAACCCGGAAACCCTGGCGGTGACCTGGCGCGGCAAGAGCATTGGCGATGTGCTGCAGATGGAGGTGGACGAAGCGGTGGACTTTTTCGCCAGCATGCCCAGCATCGCGCACCCGCTGCAGCTGCTCAAGGATGTGGGCCTGGGCTACCTCACGCTGGGCCAACCTTCGCCAACGCTCAGTGGCGGGGAGGCGCAGCGCATCAAGCTGGTGACCGAGCTGACCAAGGTGCGCGATGACCTGGGCAAGCGCGGCAACAAGGCCCCCCACACCCTGTATGTGCTGGACGAGCCCACGGTGGGTCTGCACATGGCGGATGTGGACAAGCTGATCAGCGTGCTGCACCGTTTGGTGAATGCGGGCCACAGTGTGGTCGTGATCGAGCACGATCTGGATGTGATCGCCGAGGCCGACTGGGTGATCGACCTCGGTCCCGAAGGCGGCAATGCCGGTGGGCGCATCGTCGCTGCAGCCACGCCAGAGGCGCTGGTGCGTCTGGGCACGCACACGGGCCAGGCGCTGGGGCCGGTGCTGGCGCGGGTGTGATCGTGGGGCAGGCGGCCATTCACTAGAATCAGGCCATGCCCTCACGTTCACCTGCCCCTGTCGTTCTGGAGCCCGAGTACATCGAGGGTTTTCGCCAGATCTACGAAGAAAAAATCGTCTTCAACAAAACCTTGGGCCTGAAGCTCCTGGAGGTCACGCCCGAGGGCGTGCAGGCCCGCATCGGCATGCGGCCTGAGTTGGTGGGGCACTTTGCCTACAACCGCATCCACGGCGGCGTCATCAGCGCGGTGCTCGATGCCATCGGCAGCGCGGCGGTGATGGCCGCGCTGGCCGCCAAACACATGGACGAGCCGCCCGCCAAGCGCCTGGAGCGCTTTGCCAAACTGGGCACCATCGATTTGCGGGTGGACTACCTGCGCCCGGGCATTGGCGAGCACTTCACCATCACGGCGCATTCCCTGCGGGTGGGCTCGCGGGTGGGGTCATCGCGCATGGAGTTTTGCGGACCGGATGGCACCTTGATGTCGACCGGCGCGGCCGCTTACATCGTCTCCTGATCGCCCATGCCGGGTCCCACTGCGGCACCTCACTCGGCGGGCACAGGCCTGGGTTTGCCCTGGGCGTCCACGGCCACATAAGTCAGGTTGGCCTCGGTCACCTTGATGTACTGGCCTTGCAGCTGGAAGCGTTCGGCAAACACCTCGACCTTGACGGTGACCGAGGTGCGGCCCACCCGGACGATGCGCGAAAAGAAGGACAGGATGTCCCCCACCTTGACGGCCTGCTTGAACACGAATTCGTTGACCGCCACCGTCACCATGCGGCCCCGCACGCGCCGTGCGGGCAGGACTGCGCCGGCCAGGTCGACCTGGGCCATGACCCAGCCGCCAAAGATGTCGCCACTGGCGTTGCAGTCTGCAGGCATGGGGATGACCTTGAGGACCAGCTCCTGGTCGGTGGGCAAGGACACGGTGTCGGGGCGCTGAGGTTCGGACATGGGCACAATCGGTGGTTCCTGATGTTCTGGATTGTCCCTTATGCGCTACCATGGCGAAACCGCCGCCCCTGCTTCCCCTGACCCGACCCGGCCTGGCGCGGCAGCCGGCGCCGCGACCCCGCCTGCCGCACGCGGGGACTGGTCCACCCTGTCGCGCCTTTTGCCCTATTTGTGGCAGTACAAATGGCGCGTGCTCATCGCCCTGGCCTTGATGGTGGCGGCCAAGCTGGCCAATGTGGGCGTGCCGCTGTTGCTCAAGGAGCTGGTGGACGCGATGAGCCTCAAGCCGGGTGATCCGCAGGCGGTGCTGGTGGTGCCGGTGGCACTGCTGCTGGGTTATGGGGTCTTGCGCTTGCTGACTTCGGCTTTTACCGAACTGCGTGAGTTGGTGTTTGCCCAAGCCACGCAGGGCGCGGCGCGCAGCATCGCCTTGCAGACCTTTGAGCATTTGCACGCCCTGAGCCTGCGCTTTCACCTGGCCCGGCAGACCGGGGGCATGACGCGCGACATCGAGCGTGGTGTGCGCGGCATCGAGTCGCTGATTTCCTATTCGCTCTACAGCATCATCCCGACCCTCATCGAGGTGGGCCTGGTGCTGGCGATTTTGGCGGTCAAGTTCGATGCCTGGTTTGCCGGCATCACCTTGCTGGCCCTGGCCTTGTACATTTTTTTCACGGTGCGCGTGACCGAATGGCGCACCCAGTTCCGCAAGCAGGCCAACGAGTTCGACTCGGCCGCGCACACCCGCGCCATCGATTCGCTGCTGAACTACGAAACCGTCAAGTACTTTGGCAATGAACAGTTCGAGGCCGGGCGTTATGACGAAAGCCTGGAGCGCTTGCGCCTGGCCCGGCTCAAGTCGCAAACCACCTTGTCGCTGCTCAACACCGGGCAGCAACTCATCATCGCGGTCGCCCTGGTGGCCATGCTCTGGCGTGCCACCGAGGGGGTGGTGGCCGGGCGCATGACCCTGGGCGATCTGGTCATGATCAATGCCTTCATGATCCAGCTCTACATCCCGCTGAACTTTCTGGGCGTGCTCTACCGCGAGATCAAGCAGAGCCTGACCGACCTGGACAAGATGTTTGTGCTGATGGACCGTGAGCGCGAGGTGGCCGATGTCCCCGGTGCCCCCGACCTGCAGCTGCAGGGTGCACCCGATGTGGTGTTTGACCGTGTGCGCTTTGCCTACGAAAGCGACCGCCCGATCCTGCAGGACATCAGCTTCACCATCCCGGCCGGCAAAACCGTGGCGGTGGTCGGGCCTTCGGGCTCGGGCAAGTCGACGCTGGCGCGTTTGATGTTCCGTTTTTACGATGTGCAGCAAGGCTTCATCCGCATCGCGGGACAGGACATCCGGCAGGTCACGCAATCGAGTGTGCGCCGCGCTTTAGGCATCGTGCCGCAAGATACGGTGCTGTTCAACGACAGCGTGGCCTACAACATCGCCTATGGCCGCCCTGGCGCCAGCCAGGCCGAGATCGAGGCGGCGTCGCGTTCGGCCCGCATCCACGACTTCATCGCCTCCACGCCCAAGGGCTACCAAACCTCGGTGGGTGAGCGGGGGCTGAAATTGTCGGGCGGCGAAAAGCAGCGGGTGGCGATTGCCCGGACCTTGCTCAAGGACCCGCCGATCCTGGTGTTCGACGAAGCCACCTCGGCGCTGGATTCCGCCAATGAACGGGCCATCCAGGCCGAGTTGGCCAGTGTGGCGCAGAACAAAACCACACTGGTGATCGCGCACCGCCTGTCCACCGTGGTGGACGCGCACGAAATCCTGGTCATGGAGGCCGGGCAGATCATCGAGCGCGGCAACCATGCCCAGCTGCTGGCCCTGCAGGGCCGCTATGCCAGCATGTGGGCGATGCAGCAGTCGTCGGAGTGATCAGCGCTCGTCGAAGCTGACCACCACACGCTCGCTGGTGGGGCGGGCCTGGCAGGACAGGATGTAGCCTTGCGCGACTTCGGGCTTTTCGAGGGTGAAGTTTTTCTCCATCTCGGTCGTGCCTTCCATGACCTTGCAGCGGCAGGTGCAGCACACCCCGGCCTTGCACGAGTAGGGCAGGTCCATGCCCAGGGACAGGGCGATGTCCAGGATTTTTTCGTTCCGGTTCATCGGCATGGTGTAG
>JAIXXW010000385.1 GCA_027490555.1 Comamonadaceae bacterium
CCCCCCATCGGGTCGCCCAGGTCGAACACCACCTGGGTGTGCGCACCCCGAAAGGCCAGGCCGATCACATCGTTGACCTGCAGGTCACGGCAAGCGCGTTCGCAGCGGTTGCACTGGATGCAGGTGTCCAGGTTGACCGCCATGGCCGGGTGCGACAGGTCGGCGGGCACGGCCTCACGGCGCAGTGCCGCCAGTTGTGGGCGCACTTGCACACCCAGCCGATCGGCCCACTGGCTCAGTTCGCCATGCGGGGCGTCGGCGCGGTCGTCCAGCCACTTGTGGCCCTGCTCGGGCAGGTCGGCCAGCAGCATCTCCAGCACCATTTTCTGACTTTGGACAGCCCTGTCGCTGTCGGTGCGCACCTGCATGCCGGGTGTGGCGCTGCGGCAGCAGCTGGGCGCGAGCGTGCGTTCGCCGGCGATCTCCACCACACAAGCGCGGCAGTTGCCATCGGGTGCCAGGCCTTCTTTGTGGCACAGGTGCGGGATGCCGATGCCCAAGCCCTGGGCGATGTTGAAAATGCTCTGGCCGGCGGGGGCCTCCACCGTTTGGCCGTTGAGGGTGAATTGCACGGTGCTCATGACGGGAAACCCACTTCCTGCGGAAAGTACTGCAACACGCAGCGTATCGGGTTCGGTGCGGCCTGGCCCAGGCCACAGATCGAGGCATCGGCCATGACCTGCGCCAGGTCCTGCAAGGTGTCGGCATCCCAGACCTCGGCGGCCATGAGTTGCGCCGCTTTGTCGGTGCCCACGCGGCAAGGCGTGCACTGGCCGCAGCTTTCGTGCGCAAAAAAGCGCATCACGTTGAGCGCCGCTGCGCGGGCACTGTCCGATTCGCTGAGCACCATCACGGCCGCAGAACCGATGAAGCAGCCATGCGGCTGCAGGGTGTCGAAGTCCAAGGGCACGTCGGCCAACCGCGCGGGCAAGATCCCGCCGCTGGCCCCACCGGGCAAATAGGCGTAAAGCGTGTGCCCCTCGGCCATGCCACCGCAGTGTTCATCGATCAACTCGCGCAGGGTGATCCCTGCCGGGGCCAGCTTGACCCCTGGCTCGCGGACGCGACCACTCACGCTGAAACGGCGCAGGCCTTGGCGGCCATGTCGCCCGTGCGATGCGAAACTTTCAGCGCCTTGCTCGAGCAACTCGCGCACCCAGTACAGCGTCTCGAAATTGTGTTCCAGCGTGGGCCGGCCAAACAGACCGACCTCGGCGATGTAGGGCGGGCGCAGGCGGGGCTCGCCGCGTTTGCCCTCGATGCTTTCGATCATGGCCGACTCTTCGCCGCAGATGTAGGCCCCCGCCCCCCGGCGCAGTTCGATGCGCGGCAAGGCGCAGGGTGGATTCTGCTGGAGCGCGGCGAGTTCCTCGGTCAGCATGAGCCGGGCTTCGTGGTACTCGTCACGCAAATAAATGTAGACCGCCTCCACGCCCACCACAGCGGCGGCGATCAGCATGCCCTCCAGGAAACGGTGCGGATCGGCCTCCAGACAGGTGCGGTCCTTGAAGGTGCCGGGCTCGCCCTCGTCGATGTTCACCGCCATCAGGCGGGGCCCCGGCTGGCTGCGCACGATGCGCCATTTGCGTCCGGCCGGAAAACCCGCGCCCCCCAGACCGCGCAGGCCCGAGGACTCCAGACACTGGATCACCGATGCATGGTCCTTCAGACCTTCGGCCACTTGCCGGGCCAGTTGGTAGCCACCCGCAGCGCGGTAGGCGTCCAGGCGGATCGTGTCCGGCAAGGGCTGAGGTGTGGTTTGCTGGTGGGCCACCCGGTGGACCACCGTCTCGGCCGTGGCCTGCGCCACGGCCTGCTGGCCCACCTGCACCGCCGGGGCCTGCTCGCAGCGCCCCAGACAAGGCACGGGCACCACCTTCACATCCAACAAATCGTTTTGCAGTTGGCGCAGCAAGGTGTCGCTGCCGGCCAGGCTGCAGCTCAGGCTGTCGCACACCCGCACCGTGGTGCGCGGGGCTGTTTCGGTGTCTTGCAGTATCTCGAAATGGTGGTAGAAGGACGCCACCTCGAACACCTCGACCACGGACAGCCGCATCTCGGCGGCCAGGGCCACGATGTGGCGCTCAAACAGTCCCTGAAAATGGTCGTTCAGCACATGCAGGTGCTCGATCAGCAGGTCCCGGCGGTGGCCATGGGCAGGGGCCGGGCCGATCAGGGCCTGCACCTGAGCGCGGGCTTCGTCGCTGGCCTGACGGCCTTTGAGTTGGGCTCGGGGTTGGCGCAGTTGCTGGCGAACCTGATCGAGGCCAATGTGGGTGGGGTTCGCCATGGGGGATCAATAGGTTTCGAGGTGCAGGCGGCCTTCTTTTTTGAGCGCAGCACCCACGGTATCCCAATCGAGTCCGGCGTTCTGTGCGATGTCGCGCAGGGCCATGACCACCCCCTCTTCCATGCTCTTGAGCCCACACACATAAAAACAGGTGTTGGGGTCCTTGAGTTGGGCCGCGATGTCGGCTGCACGGTCGCGCATGGCGTCCTGCACATAACGCTTGGCCTTGCCTTCTTCGCGCGAAAAGGCGAATTCGATGTCAATGAAGTCCTTGGGCAGGTTGTTCAGGGGCCCAAAGTACGGCAGCTCGGCCGGGGTGCGTGCACCGAAGAACAGCATCAGCTTGCCGCCTTCGAACTTGCCACTGGCGCGCAAACGGCGGCGCCACTCGGTCATGGCGCGCATCGGTGCGCTGCCGGTGCCGGTGCAGATCATGACGATGTTGCTCTTGGGGTGGTTGGGCATCAGGAAGCTCGCGCCAAAGGGCCCGATCACCTGCACCTTGTCGCCCACCTGGAGGTCGCACATGTAGTTGGAAGCCACGCCGCGCACAGCTTGGCCATCGTGGTCTTCGAGCACGCGCTTGATGGTAAGCGACAGGTTGTTGTGGCCAGGACGCTCGCCATTGCGGGGGCTGGCGATCGAGTACTGGCGGGCGTGGTGTGCACGGCCTTTGTCGTCGGTGCCCGGTGGCAGGATGCCGATCGACTGGCCTTCGAGCACCGGGAAAGGCAGGTTGCCGAAGTCGAGCACGATGTGGTGGGTGTCGTAGTCCTTGCCCACTTCGGTCACGCGCAGGTTGCCGGTCACGGTGGCGGTGATGTATTTCTCGGGCGCCTTGGGACCATACAGGTTGGTGTAGGCATGGGCCGCCGACCAGGGCGGGAGGGTGGCACCGAACTGGGCCGAGTTGAAGCCCGAAGCCGACGCAGTGCTGACGGCCGAAGCCGAAGATGCTGCGGCCGCCTGCACCGCGCTGTGTGCTTGTTCCTGGGCCTCGCCGGCATCGCCGCCTGCTGCGGCGAGTTCCTCGGCGCTGAGTTCGTCGGGCAGCACATCCCACTTGAGCTGTTCTTCGATGCTGTAGGCCTTGGACTTGGGCACCATGCGCCAGTTGTCAATCGAGCCGGTCGGGCAAGGCGAGATGCAGTCCATGCACGAGTTGCAGATGTCGGCCTTGACCACGTAGTTGAGCGAGTCGTGGGTGATCGCGCCCACAGGACAGATGGCTTCGCAGGTGTTGCAGCGGATGCAGATTTCCGGGTCGATCAGGTGTTGCTTGATCAAAATGGCTTCTGTGCTCATGTCTTGCCCTCTTGTGTTTTGTCGTTTTCTGTCTGTGGTCTGCTGGCTCCGCAACGCTTTGGCTTGGGGCCGGGCGCCTCATACTGGGGTACCAGAAATCGGCGCCCGGCCCCAAGCCAAACCGTCGCTCAGCACCCGTGCAAACGATGCAGTCTACCGGTATGGGCGTGCTTTGCGCACACCATGCAGTCGTCAAAGGCAGGGGCGGGTGACGATTTCTGGTACCCCAGTATGAGGAACCCGCCCCTGCCTTTGACGACTGCCGCCCCAAAAGAGACGGCAGTCAGATCAAAAACTCAACGCATCAGTTGAAGCGGACGTAATCAAAGTCCACGGGCTGACGGTTGATGCCCATGACGGGTGGCGCGATCCAGTTGGCGAACTTGCCGGGCTCGACGCAGCGGCCCATCAGGCTGGCCACATAGGCACGGTCTTCGTTGGTGGGCAGCCACTCGCCCACATGGGCCATCCACTCGGCATCGGTCACGACACGGCCATCGGGCGTGACCTTGGCACCGGACAAAGAGCCGATGTTGCGGTGGAAGGCCTTGTGCGGCGCGGTCAAGGTGAACGGGATGCCCGCCTTGGCGATGACGCGGTTCCAACGCTCGATACCGCCTTTGGAGTCGGTGATGTAGTCGTCGCGCAGCACCTCGTTCAAGGCATTGAGCATCGGCACTTCTTTCTCAACCAACTTGCCGTCTTCAACCGACAGGATCTTGTAGCTGTTGCCCTTCAAGACGTGGTCATCGTTGCGCTTGCCTTCTTCGTAACGGCCTTTCAGACCCGAGCTGTAGAAGGTGGCGGCATTGGACGACTGGTCGGCACCGAACAGGTCGATGGTCACCGAGAAGTGGAAGTTGATGTAGCGCTGGATGGTCGGCAGGTCGATCACCCCGGCGGCGCGCAGCTTGGCCACGTCGTCGGTCTTGAGCTGGTTCATCACTTCCACGGTGCGCTGGATGGTGCGGCTCACACCGGACTCGCCCACAAACATGTGGTGCGCCTCTTCGGTCAGCATGAACTTGGTGGTGCGGGCCAGCGGGTCGAACGCGGACTCGGCCAGGGCGCACAGCTGGAACTTGCCGTCGCGGTCGGTGAAGTAGGTGAACATGAAGAAGGACAACCAGTCAGGGGTCTTCTCGTTGAAAGCCTGCAAGATGCGCGGGTTGTCTTCGTTGCCACTGTTGCGCTGCAGCAGGGCATCGGCTTCTTCGCGGCCGTCCTTGCCAAAATATTTGTGCAGCAGGTAGACCATGGCCCACAGGTGGCGGCCTTCTTCGACGTTGATCTGGAACAGGTTGCGCAGGTCGTACATGCTGGGGGCGGTGAGGCCCAGGTGGCGCTGCTGCTCCACGGACGCTGGCTCGGTGTCGCCCTGGGTCACGATGATGCGGCGCAGGTTGGCGCGGTGCTCGCCAGGCACGTCTTGCCAGGCTTTTTCACCGATGTGGTCGCCGAAATGGATCTTGCGGTCTTGCTCACCGGGGTTCATGAACACACCCCAGCGGTAGTCGCGCATCTTGACGTGGCCAAACTGGGCCCAGCCTTGCGGGTCCACGCTCACGGCGGTGCGCAGGTACACGTCCATGTCGGTGGAGCCCTCGGGGCCCATGTCGTCCCACCAGTTGATGAAGTTGGGCTGCCA
>JAIXXW010000041.1 GCA_027490555.1 Comamonadaceae bacterium
ATGGCCAGCGGTGTGGTGCCCCAGATCAGCATGATCATGGGCCCGTCGGCCGGCGGGGCGGTGTATTCACCTGCGCTGACCGACTTCATCTTCATGGTCAAGGACACCTCCTACATGTTCGTCACCGGGCCCGACGTGGTCAAGACCGTGACCCACGAAGAAGTGACCGCCGAGGAGCTGGGCGGTGCCCTGACCCACACCACCAAGAGCGGTGTGGCCGACATGGCCTTTGAAAACGATGTGGAAGCGCTGCTCATGCTGCGCCGCCTGTTCAACTACCTGCCACTGAACAACAAAGAAAAGGCCCCGGTGCGCAAGAGTGGCGACCCGACCGATCGCATGGACCTGAGCCTGGACACCTTGGTGCCCGAGAACCCCAACAAGGCCTACGACATGAAAGAGCTCATCGTCAAGACCGTGGACGATGGCGACTTCTTTGAACTGCAACCCGATTACGCGAAAAACATCCTGATCGGTTTTGGCCGCATCGATGGTCAAACCGTGGGCATCGTGGCCAACCAGCCATTGGTTTTGGCCGGCTGTCTGGACATCAAGAGCTCGATCAAGGCCGCGCGCTTTGTGCGTTTTTGCGATGCCTTCAATATCCCTGTGATCACCTTTGTGGATGTGCCCGGCTTCATGCCCGGCACCAGCCAGGAGTTTGGCGGCATCATCAAGCACGGCGCCAAACTGCTCTACGCCTACGCCGAGTGCACGGTGCCCAAGATCACCGTCATCACCCGCAAAGCCTATGGCGGCGCTTATGACGTGATGGCCTCCAAGCACCTGCGCGGCGATGTGAATTTTTCCTGGCCCAATGCCGAAATCGCGGTCATGGGGGCCAAAGGTGCGGTGGAGATCATCTTCCGCGAAGACAAGGGCGACCCTGAGAAACTGGCCGCCAAGGAAGCCGAGTACAAGGCCCGCTTTGCCAACCCCTTTGTGGCCGGCGCGCGTGGCTTCATCGACGATGTGATCCAGCCGCACGAGACGCGCAAACGCATTGCCCGTTCGCTGGTCATGCTCAAGGACAAGAAGATCGACAACCCCTGGCGCAAGCACGGGAACATTCCGCTGTGATGGCGAAGGAGAAGCACACGATGTTTAGCAAAATTCTGATCGCCAACCGCGGTGAAATCGCCTGCCGCGTCATCGCCACCGCCCGCAAGATGGGCATCGCCACCGTGGCCGTCTACTCCGAAGCCGACAAGGAAGCGCGCCATGTGCAGCTGGCCGACGAGGCCGTGCTGCTGGGCCCGGCGCCTTCGCGCGAGTCGTATTTGGTGGCCGACAAGATCATCGCGGCGGCCAAGGCCACCGGTGCCCAGGCCATCCATCCTGGCTATGGTTTCCTGAGTGAAAACACCGAATTTGCCAAGCGTTGCGAAGAAGAAGGCATCGCCTTCATCGGCCCCAAGCACTATTCGATTGCGGCCATGGGCGACAAGATCGCGTCCAAGAAGCTGGCCAACGAGGCCAAGGTCAACACCATCCCCGGCTACAACGACGCCATCGACACCGCCGAGCAGGCGGTCGAGATCGCCAAGGGCATCGGCTACCCCGTGATGATCAAAGCCTCGGCCGGAGGCGGTGGCAAGGGCCTGCGCGTGGCCTTCAACGACAAGGAGGCCTTCGAAGGCTTCAGCTCCTGCCGCAACGAGGCGCGCAACAGCTTTGGCGACGACCGCGTGTTCATCGAAAAATACGTGCTCGAGCCCCGCCACATCGAGATCCAGGTCCTGGGCGATGCGCACGGCAATGTGGTCTACCTCAACGAGCGCGAGTGCTCGATCCAGCGCCGCCACCAAAAAGTCATCGAGGAAGCGCCATCGCCCTTCATCTCGGACGCCACCCGCCAAGCCATGGGCGAGCAGGCCGTGGCCCTGGCCAAGGCCGTCAAGTACCAGTCCGCTGGGACGGTGGAGTTCGTGGTCGGCAAGGACCAGGACTTTTACTTCCTCGAGATGAACACCCGCTTGCAGGTCGAGCACCCGGTGACCGAGTGCATCACCGGCCTGGACCTGGTGGAGCAGATGATCCGTGTGGCCGCTGGCGAAAAGTTGTCCTTCACACAAGCGGATGTGAAACGCGATGGCTGGGCCATCGAATGCCGCATCAACGCCGAGGACCCCTTTCGCAACTTCCTGCCCTCCACGGGCCGGCTGGTGCGTTTCCAGCCCCCAGCGCAGACCATGTTCCAAGGCAACACCAAGGCCTTGCAAGGCGTGCGCGTGGACACCGGTGTGCAAGAGGGCGGCGAGATCCCGATGTTCTACGACTCGATGATCGCCAAGCTCATCGTGCACGGTCGGGACCGCAACGAAGCCATCGCCAAGATGCGCGAAGCCTTGAACGGCTTTGTGATCCGAGGCATCAGCTCCAACATCCCCTTCCAGGCGGCCTTGCTGGCGCATCCGAATTTCGTCAGCGGCCAGTTCAACACCGGCTTCATCGCCGAGCATTACGCGCATGGCTTCCGTGCTGAAGACGTGCCGCACCAAGACCATGACTTCTTGGCTGCATTGGCCGCCTTCGTTCGCCGCAAGTCGCGCGAGCGCGCCGCCAACCTGAGCGGCCAGCTGCCCGGTTATGACGTCAAGATCGGTCAGGACTATGCGGTGGTGGAGTTGGGCAAAGCCGGCAAGAACCGCTATGTGCCGGTCCATGTCGACGAATTCATGGGCAAACCAGGTGTGGCGCAGATCAGCATTGCCGGCAAGACCTACGCCATCGAAAGCAAGTCGCGCCTGAACGACATCCGCATCGAGGGCATGTGCAATGGCAAGCCCTTCACGGCCCAGGTCGAACGCGGTACCCAGAAAAACCCCTTGGCCCTGCAGGTGCAGCACAACGGCACCCGCATCGAGGCCTTGGTCATGTCGCCACGCATGGCCGAGCTGCACCAGCTCATGCCCTTCAAGCCAGCCCCTGACCTGAGCCGATTTGTCCTGTCACCCATGCCGGGCCTCTTGGTCGAGGTGGCGGTGCAGCCAGGTCAAAAGGTCCAGGCCGGCGAGCGCGTGGCGGTGATCGAAGCCATGAAGATGGAAAACGTGCTGTTTGCCGCGCAAGACGGGGTGGTGAAGAAAGTGGTCGCAGCCAAGGGCGAATCGCTCACGGTGGACCAGATGATCGTGGAGTTCGAATGATGAGCGCCGCACGCCCCTTCAAGGTGCTGGGTGTCCAGCAGATCGCCATCGGTGGGCCTGACAAAGGCCGCTTGCAAAAACTCTGGGTGGACATGTTCGGCCTGGAAGTGACCGGCACCTTCCAAAGCGAACGCGAGAATGTGGACGAAGACATCTGCGCCATCGGCAGCGGGCCCTTCAAGGTCGAGGTCGACCTGATGCAACCGCTGGACCCCGAGAAAAAGCCGGCTGTGCACACCACGCCGCTCAACCACATTGGCTTGTGGATCGACGACCTGCCCTTGGCGGTGCAGTGGCTCACCGCGCAAGGGGTGCGCTTTGCCCCGGGTGGTATCCGCAAGGGCGCGGCGGGTTATGACATCACCTTTTTGCATCCCAAGGCGAACGACGAGTTCCCCATTGGTGGCGAAGGGGTGTTGATCGAACTGGTGCAGGCGCCACCCGAAGTGGTCCAGGCTTTCAAAGCTTTGGCAGCCCAGGCGCATTGACCGGCCACGCCATCAGACCCGGGCCTGACGGGCTTTGGCCTTGGCCAATGCCGCTTCGATGATGCTGCGTTTGCGGTCCAGCTCGGATGCGGTTTCCGTGCCATGGGTGTGGGCCGCCAAATCGGCCAGTTTTTGTTCGGCTTTGGCCTGCAATTGCCTGTGCTGCTCGGCCTCTTGGCGCACCAGGCGTTGTTGGCGTGCGGCGTAGCGGGCCTGCGAGGTGTGGGCTTGTGGCGCCGACCAGGCCGCCCAGCCCGTGGCTTGTCCGCTCACGTTCTCCAGGCCGATGCAGTCCACCGGGCACACCGGGAGGCACAACTCGCAGCCCGTGCACCAGGGCTCGATCACGGTGTGCATGCGCTTGTTGGCGCCCACGATCGCATCGGTTGGACAGGCTTTGATGCACAAGGTGCAGCCGATGCACCAGGCTTCATCGATCACCGCCACATGGCGTGGCCCCTCTTGACCGTGGGCCGGGTTGAGTGGCAGCACGGCCTGGCCCGTCAAGGCGGCCAGACGCTCGATGCCGGCTTGCCCACCCGGCGGGCACTGGTTGATGGGGGCCTCCCCTTGGGCCATGGCCCAGGCATAGGCGGCGCAGTCAGGGAAGCCGCACCGGGTGCACTGGGTTTGGGGCAGGGCCTGGTTCAAAGACTGAAAAAGCGCCTGGGTCTCAGGCGCTGTCGGGTTTGAAGCGGGCATGGGCCTCAGGCTTTTTTCCGGGTGTCCACCCAAGTGGTTTGGATGGCCCGCTTGGAAGTGCTGGGGGCCGCGGCTTTCCCAGAGGTTTTGCCGGCAGACCGGCCGGTGGTTTTGGCCACGGTTTTCGCGACCGACCGGGCTTGAACCAGGGTGGGGGCTGTCCGGGTGGATGGGCGGCTGACCGTGCTTTTCTGGGGCGAGTGGCTCAAGATGAACTGGACCAACTGGGGGTAGACCATGTCGCGCCAGCGGCGACCACTGAAAATCCCGTAGTGCCCCGCCCCTTTGACCTCCAGGTGCTGACGCTCCCGCTCGGGCACGCCGCTGCACAGGTCCTGCGCAGCGCGGGTCTGGCCGGAGCCGGAGATGTCGTCCAGCTCGCCTTCCACCGTCAGCAAAGCGGTGTGCCGGATGTCTTGGGGACGCACGCGCTCGATCTGGCCATCCACCCCTTTGACATCCCAGGTGCCGTTGACCAGTTTGAACTCCTGGAACACGGTCTGGATGGTTTCCAGGTAGTAATCGGCATCCATGTCGAGCACCGCGTTGTACTCGTCATAGAACTTGCGGTGCGCCTCGGCGCTGGCGTCGTCCCCCTTGATCAGGTCCTTGAAATAGTCGTAGTGGCTGTTGGCATGGCGGTCGGGGTTCATGGCCACAAAGCCGGTGTACTGCAAAAAGCCCGGGTAGACGCGTCGGCCAGCACCCGGAAAGTTCGGGGGGACCCGGTAGATGACGTTGTTCTCGAACCACTCATAGCTCTTGTTGGTGGCCAGGTTGTTCACCGAGGTGGGCGACTTGCGCGCATCGATGGGGCCGCCCATCATGGTCATGGTCAGTGGGGTTTTTTCTCCACGGCTGGCCATCAAGGACACTGCCGCCAACACCGGCACGGTGGGCTGGCAAACACTGACCACATGGCAGTGGCCATAGCGCGATTGCAGGTGACGGATGAATTCCTGCACATAGTTGATGTAGTCGTCCAGGTGGAATTCACCCTCGGACAAGGGCACCAGGCGGGCGTTTTTCCAGTCGGTGATGTAGACCTTGTGGCCCTGCAGCATGGTCTTGACGGTGTCGCGCAGCAAGGTGGCGTAGTGTCCCGACAGGGGGGCCACGATCAGCACCACCGGCTGCGACTTGAGCAGGCTCAAGGTGTCCGCATCGTCTGAAAAACGCTTGAACCGGCGCAATTCGCAAAAAGGCTTGTCGATCTCGACCCGCTCGTGGATCGCCACATCCACCTTGTTGACTTTGACGGTCTTGATGCCGAACTCGGGTTTCTCGTAATCTTTGCCCAAGCGGTGCATCAAGGCATAGGCGGCCGAAACACGTTGCGCCAGAGGCGTCTGGGCCATGGGGTTCAGCGGGTTGCTGTAGAGCTTGGCCGCAGCTTGCGCCAGATCGGAAAAGGGTTCCATGATCGAGCGCTGTGTTTCGAAGATCTGGTAGAGCATGTGACAGAGTTCCTTGCAACAAAACGGTGCGGTGAGGAGATACTACAGGAGACCTTGGGGTTTTTTTGGGGGCTGGCCCCTAATTGAGAGGGGCCTTGCGGCCGCCTTCAAAAAGAAACCGCCCGGTCAAGGGCGGTTGCTGGCCGTTGACCGGCCCGTGTGGCGGCGCGATCAGACGACTTTGGCGATCGCGGCGCACACGTAATCGATGTTTTTGCTGTTCAGCGCCGCCACGCACATGCGGCCGGTGTCGGTGCCGTACACGCCGAACTCGTTGCGCAAACGCACCATCTGGTCCTTGTTCAGGCCGGAATAGCTGAACATGCCGATCTGGCTGGTGATGAAAGACATGTCTTGGCGCACGCCAGCGGCTTTCAGGCCCTCCACCAGTTTTTGCCGCATGGCCTTGATGCGCACACGCATCTCGGCCAGTTCCTGTTCCCACTGAGCACGCAACTCGGGGTTGTTCAGCACGGCAGCCACCACCGCACCACCGTGGATGGGGGGGTTGGAGTAGTTGGTGCGGATGGCGATCTTGAGCTGGCTGAGCACGCGGGCCGCCTCTTCCTTGTCGGAGGCGACCACCGACAGGGCGCCCACGCGCTCGCCGTAGAGGCTGAAGCTCTTGGAAAAGGAGGTGGATACAAAAATGTTCAGGCCAGCGGCCACGAATTGGCCAATCACCGCACCGTCTTCGGCGATGCCATGGCCAAAGCCTTGGTAGGCCATGTCCAGGAAGGCCGTCAGGCCTTTGGCCTTGACCACCGCGATCACCTCTTGCCATTGGGCCTGGCTGATGTCGTAGCCCGTCGGGTTGTGGCAGCAGGCGTGCAGCACCACGATGGTGCCAGGGGCTGCTGCGTTCAGATCGGCCAGCATGCCCTCGAAGTTGACGCCCCGCTTGGCGGCATCGTAGTAAGCGTAGTTGCCGACCTCAAAACCGGCATTCACAAAGATGGCGCGGTGGTTTTCCCAGCTGGGGTCGGAGATCAACACCTTGGCGTTCGGGCTGACCTTTTTCAGAAAATCGGCCCCGATCTTCAGGCCGCCGGTGCCGCCGATGGCCTGCACGGTGGAGACGCGGCCGGACTTGACCACCTCGGAATCCGCACCAAAGACCAGTGCCTTGACGGCATTGTCATAGGCCACGATGCCGTCGATGGGCAGGTAGCCCCGGGCGGCAGGTTTGTCCATCATGGCTTTTTCAGCGACCTGCACACATTGGAGCAGGGGCAGTTTGCCGTTGTCGTCGAAATACACGCCCACGCCCAGATTCACTTTGTTGGGGTTGGTGTCGGCATTGAATTGTTCGTTCAGACCCAGGATCGGGTCACGGGGGGCCATTTCGACGGCAGAAAACAAAG
>JAIXXW010000355.1 GCA_027490555.1 Comamonadaceae bacterium
CTGGCCGTGGTCAGCTACCTCGAAGACCATGTCATCCCCTGCCTGATCGGGCGCGACCCGCAGCAGATCGAGGACATCTGGCAGTACCTCTACAAAGGCGCCTACTGGCGGCGCGGCCCGGTGACCATGAGCGCGATTGGGGCGGTGGACACCGCGCTGTGGGACATCAAGGCCAAGATGGCCGGCCTGCCGCTGTACCAGCTGCTGGGCGGGCGCAGCCGCACCGGGGTGATGGTCTACGGCCACGCCAACGGCCGTGATACCGCCGAAACGGTGGACGAGGTTTTGCGCCACAAGGAAGAAGGCTACCTGGCGATCCGCGCCCAAAGTGGTGTGCCCGGCCTGAACAAGGTCTATGGCGTCAGCGGCACCCAGCGCCTGTACGAGCCTGCCGACGGCCACTTGCCCAGCGAACACGACTGGAGCACCGAAAAGTATTTGCGCCACACTCCCGGCCTGTTGCAAGCCGTGCGCGAGGCCGTGGGCCCCGACATCCATTTGCTGCACGATGTGCACCACCGCCTGACACCGATCGAGGCGGGCCAGCTGGGCAAGGCGCTGGAGCCGGTGCGCCTGTTCTGGATGGAAGACCCGACTCCGGCCGAAAACCAGGACGCCTTCAGGTGGATACGCCACCACACCACCACGCCGATCGCGGTGGGCGAGGTCTTCAACAGCATCTGGGACTGCAAGGCGCTGATCGAGCAACAGCTGATCGACTACATCCGCACCACGGTGGTCCATGCGGGCGGCATCACGCACCTGCGGCGCATCGCCGACCTGGCGAGCCTCTACCAGGTGCGCACCGGCTGCCACGGCGCGACCGATTTGTCACCCGTGTGCATGGGGGCGGCCCTGCACTTTGACACCTGGGTGCCCAACTTTGGGGTGCAGGAATACATGCCGCACAGCGAGGAAATGCTCTCGGTCTTCCCGCACGACTGGCGCTTTGAGCGCGGCATGATGCATTGCGGCGAGTCCCCCGGCCACGGGGTGGACATCGACGAAAAACTCGCGGCCAAGTACCCGTACCAAAGGGCTTACCTGCCGGTGAACCGGCTGCAGCACGACGGGACGCTGTGGAATTGGTGAGGTGGGCTGGCCCTGTTGAGCGGCCAGGCTGAAACTTCAGCGAATCAGCGTCATGCCCGCGTGCTTGGCGGCAGCCGTGTCAAAGGTCATGGTCTGCGTGCAGCCTGCCGATGCGGCTGTGCGCTCGATCAAGCAATCTGCAAAGTCTGCCTTGCCTTCGTCGAAAGCCCGCAAAGCGCGCAGCACTTGGTCTGCACGGTCCACGATGATCTGCTTGCTCCGGAGCAGGACTTCCATCGCCTGTTTGAACTGCTGACCGCTCAGGTCGTAACAAGAGGTCAATACCCAATACAACTCGACCACAGACACCGCGGTGATGAAACCCGGATGGTCTGAATCCAAAGACTCGATCAGTGCGGTGGCCTTGGGTGATTGCCTGGCGTCATCTTGCATGATGTAACGCACGAGGACATTGGTATCGAGGCCGATCACCGTACAGCCGCTCCGCGCTGGGCCACGGCTTTGTTCATGTCATCGATGGAAACCTTTTTGGCCGGTTTGCCGAACAAGCCTTTGAGTTCGGTGACATTTTGTGTGGCGGCGACAAATTCGTACCGGCCCGGTGCAATCTGGATAAATTCCACACGATCGCCCGCATCGACTTTCAGGTCGTGACGGACTTCAGCGGGAATGGTGATCTGTCCTTTGCTGGTGAGCGTGGCCGTGGTCATGTGGACATCCTCCTGTTTTCCCTTACATTAAAGTAAGGCAGGACCCGTGTCAACACAGGACTGGATCACCTGCCCGCTGACTGGGCATCGACAGACACCCCGTGACCAAGCCTGTGCGCAGCCAGGGTTCAAAGCACCCGCGCCAGGGCCGCCTGCAGGTGCTCGGACGGCAAGCGCTTGAAGCCCGAGCGGGCAAAGCGCTGCAAGCGGCCTTGCATGAACGCCACCAGCACGGACGCGGCGACCTGAACCTCGGCGTTGGCCGCAGGGACTTCGCCTGTCTTGAGCGACTGGCGCAGTTGGGCCTCGATTTTGTCAAACAGCAAATTGATGCGCTCTTGCAGGCGTTCGTGCTCGAACACCAGCGCCTCGCCGTTCATCACACGGCTCATGCCGGGGTTTTTCTCGGCGAACTGCAAGAGCAACGCCACGATGCGCCCGGCCTGCTGGGGACCCGCCGGCTCGCGGTCGGTGACCTGGCGAATCAGGCCCATGACGGACTGGTCCACGAAGTCGATCAGGCCTTCGAACATCTGAGCCTTGCTGGCAAAGTGCCGGTACAGTGCCGCCTCACTCACCCCGATGCGGGCGGCCAGCGCCGCAGTCGTGATGCGCTCTGCATCGGGCTGCTCCAGCATGACGGCCAGGGTTTGCAAAATCTGCAAACGGCGCTCACCCGGACGGGGCCGCTTGCGTGCGGGTGGCGCATCGTCGTCCAGATCGTCCCTGGGGTCTGTGGGGGTGTCGCTCATGTCTTCCTCTGGGTGTCCTGCAAAAGTGGGTGCGCCGGGGCCCGGCCTCAGCGGCTTTTGATCATGGTGCCAAAGGCCTGTTCGGACAGGACTTCGAGCAGCATGGCGTGCGGCACGCGGCCGTCGATGATGTGCACCGCGTTGACGCCGCTCTTGGCGGCATCGAGGGCGCCCGAGATTTTGGGGATCATGCCGCCGCTGATGGTGCCGTCGGCGCACAGCTCGTCGATGCGGTGGGGGGTCAGCTCGGTCAGCAGCTGGCCATCCTTGTCGAGCACGCCACGGATGTTGGTGAGCATGAGCAATTTTTCGGCCTGCAGCACGGTGGCCAGCTTGGCGGCCACCACGTCGGCGTTGATGTTGTAGCTTTCGTTGTGGATGCC
>JAIXXW010000297.1 GCA_027490555.1 Comamonadaceae bacterium
CACTTTGTTGGGGTTGGTGTCGGCATTGAATTGTTCGTTCAGACCCAGGATCGGGTCACGGGGGGCCATTTCGACGGCAGAAAACAAAGACATGGGGTGTTCCATTGAAAAAAGCATGAGTCGGGTCCCCTGCAGGACCCGTGGCAGCGCCAGCGGTCTTGCAGCGGACCCTGTATTTTAGGCCTTGCCGATGTTCACTGGTACAGCTTGTGAAAGCGCACGGTCAGATCGCCGCCGTTGTGCATGTCGGTCCGCAAAATCCATTGGCCGCTGTTGGGGTCAATGCTCATCTGGTGCTCTGGTTTTTGTGCGATGGGCGTCCAATTGCTTTTTTTCTCCACACACCAGTTTTGCGCCGTGCCCAAACCGACCCCCGCCACGGGACCACCGCCACCGCCGCCACCGCCGCCGGCAGTGACCACCAAGAACTCCCCGATGATGCCGCCCACCGTGGTCACCGCGACCCCCACGGCCACCGCAGCAGCCCCCGTGACCCCCGTTTCAACCAGCCCGACCGAGAAGTTGCACCAGCTGTCTTCCAGCAGTTTGCGGTAGCCGCGGGTGTGGGATTCCAGGACCAAGGGCATGCCCCACTGGTTGGCATCCAGGCCCAGGTTCAGGTGCAAGCCGGTGGTGGTCGGCCACTGAGCGGGCGAGGTGGATGTGATGTCGAATGGTTTTTGCGTGGGCAAGGTCGCGCCTGGGGGTGACTCCAGGCGCCATTGGAGGTTCATGCTGGAGCCCGCCTGTTCGGCCGAGATTTTGACGTCAATGTAGTCATTCCAGTTCGCGGCACCCTTGCCTCGGCTGTGCAGCCATGTGCCCTTGTCACAGATCAGCAAGGCCCGGGCATCGCGGTCAAAGGCAATCCCATCTTGCTTGTCGTTGACACCCTCCAGCAATCGGATGTCTTCTGGCTTTCGGGCGGTGTTGCAGGGTGTGCCCAGCACTTTGTAGGGAATGTGCAGCTTGTCATCGAAGCTGCCTTCTTTGGATTCGAGGCGCGCCACGTGGTGCAGGTTTTTCTGGCTGAAGTTCCAGTGGTCGGTCGGCCACAGCGAACCATCGCGGCGCGTGAATTGCAAAAAGCCCGATGCGCCAAAACCGTTCATCATCGCGACCATGTTGACCATGCCTTGGTCCGCGCGGGTGCGGATCGGATTTCTCAGCTGCCAGGAGGCACGGTGGCCATACAGCTCCCCAGGCAGCGGGGTGATGCGGGTGGTCATGGCCGCGTCTGCACCGGCCTTGACCATCACTTCCCCCAGCAAATGCGCTTGTCGCGCGGCATCGCTGGCGTTGGGACCGAAATAAGGCTGGGTGTTGAAAACCAGCGAGCGCAAATCCTGGTTGGTCGCCGCGCAGGGCGGGGTGTTGTCCGGCAAGGGGGTGCGCGGGGGCCCCACGCAGGCATGGTCGATCAGGAAGGCAAAGCGAAAACGTTCAAAAACGCCATTGGCGTTGTAGACCGTCTTGTGGTGAGCAAACGCCGGGATGTCCGACGTTTCCCGGCTCAAAAAACCCAGTCCGACCAGCTCGGCCATGGTCGGCTGCATGGCATTGGCGAGGGTAAAGCCGGCCGCATTGGGGATCTGTGCCAGCTGATCGTCCAGCTGCGGCAGGGTCAGGCTGCAAGCGGGGTCTGGGGCAGACACTGCAGGTGCAGCACCTTCTTGCATGGCCAGGTTGCTGCATGAGGCGGGCAGATTGCGCAACTCATGGTAATAAACCGTCATGTAGGTGCCGATCGCGGCATTGAGCTTTTTGTACTGTTGCGCCAGGATGTGGGCCTGATCGATCAGCGCCTGCTTTCTGTAGTACTGCAAGCCAAACACGATCACCGTGGTCAACAGGACCAAAACAATGCTCATTTCGAACAGTGTGAACCCCTGGCTGGGCCGGCCAGCGTGCTCGCCACCCGGCCTGGTGCCATGGGTTTCCTGGGTGGGCTCGGTGCCATTCATGGTGGGTTTGGTGGGCATGGTTCAGCGTCCGACCGATTGGCTGGTGCTTTCCCGCATGGTGTTTTCGAGCGAGAACGCGGTGGAGAAAAACCCGATCATCATGATGGCCAGCAGCAAGCCACAGATGCCCAGAAGCACCATGTTGAGCACCTTGGCCGATCGCTCCAGATCCCTGACCGTCAGGTCAACCGAACTGTTGCCTATGCGCACAAAGGCGGCCACGGGGTCTGAGCGTTCGGAAGCGTCCTCCACGCGGTCTTCCAGATGGGGTGAGAGCAGACCGGTTTGAAAGGCGGTACCAAAAGAACGTGAATCACCTTTGGCCAGGCGCTTGAGGATCCACTGCAGGTGCCAGCGCATCCATGGATTGCTGTAGCGCGAGGCGCGCTCCAGTGAGGCATGCAATGAAACCTGGGCTTGCATCAAGGACGACAGGGCCAGGATCAGGATGGCCCCTTGGTAATCCCGGTAAATCGAATAGGGCACGCGCGTGTCTGCACGCACCCGAGAGGGTCCTGCCCAGTTGGGCAATGACCAAATGAAGCCTGCGATGGCCGTCAGCACCAGCACCAGGGCCAGCAGCCCAAAGTGCTCGATGAACTGTGCCAGGGCATACAGCACCTGCCCCATGGGGGGCCAGTCCTGCGGAGGAATCAGCTCGACCAGAACCGGCACCGCAAATTTTGAAAAACCGACCAACATGAGCGAAAAAACGAGCAGCAAAAGCACGGGGTAGGTCACGGCCTTGCGCACGGCGTCCTGCATGCGTTCTGTTTTGTCCACGGTTTCAGACAAGAAGGCCAGGCCTTTGGCCATGCCCTCATCGCCGCCGGTCTGGACAGCATCCAGCACAATCTGTTCCATGGAACTGGCCACCCCCTCGAGTGCGTCGGCCAGCGAGCCTTGTTGAATCGATCGCGCCATGTGCAGGTACACCACGGCCATGTGGGGCGCGCGCCGTCTGGCGCGCGACTCGTATTTGCGGAAGGTCGAAAACAGGGGGACACGATCTGCCAGGGTGCTGGACAGGTCGAAATAAAAAGCGCTCCGCTCTCGCCGGAGCCTGCGCCGGGCCGACCACAGTTGAAAAGCGTCGATCAGGGACAAGGCGAGCGTCTTCATGGCCCATCACACCTCATGCAGCCACACGGACGGCTTGCCTGAACAGGCTGGGTCGTCCAAAGATTTTTTCAAAATAAAAGGGGTCAATGAGCCCTCTGGACATGTCGTACAGCACATGCCCCCAGGCTTCCTTGCCCAGGGTGTCTGGTTCGTCGAAACGGGCGGTGCGTTGGCTGCGCCAGTGGTTTCTGGCTTCAATGTCCTTGCCCGCTGACAGCAGTTGCAACAAAGGCTCATCCGGCACGATGACTTCTGCCCCCACTTTGACCCCTTTGACGCCGGCGCGCAGGCTGCCGTTGTAGTCCAGCCCCTTGACCCGGCAGACCGGGCAGCCCCCATCGCTGGCACACCTCAGCGCGTCAATGTCGAGGTCGAACAAATCGGCGTAGGGCGCGAGTTCGGCCGGCTTCATGACCTGTGTGGCCGGCCGGCTGCAGGCCGGACAGTTTTTGGGCACCAGAACCTGGTAAACCAGCGCGGAAATGAATTCGGGCCCACACAGGGTGTCGCGGGGCAAGGCGATGGCCTGCGAGTTCAGGCGAGAAATGATGCCCAGCGCAGAGGTGGCGTGCACGGTGGAGAAGATTTTGTGTCCGGTCTGGATCGCGGCTTGCACGATTTGTGCAGAAACACTGTCCCGCACTTCCCCCACCATGCCGACATCGGGGTCCATACGCAGAAATGCCAGCATGGCGCCCAAAAACGGGTTTTTGCTCGAGTCGTTGTGGGACTGTCTTTGGATCGAAAAATGCGACACCCCCGGGACAACGTACTCCACGGGGTCTTCGATGGAGATGACCTTGCGGATGCCCTCCAAGGCGATGGCGCGAAGCATGGCGTTGAGCGTGGTGGTTTTGCCAGAGCCTGTGACGCCCGAAACAAAGACCCCACCGTTGGCCGAGCCACTGGCCAGCTCCAGCAACTCGACCTGTTGTGGGGTATAGCCCAGTTTGTCCAGCGTCATGAATTCCGACTTCGTGCTGACGGATGTCTTGAGGATCCTCAGGGTGACATCGACGCCGCTGACCACAGGATGGCTCTGGTAGCGCAGATTGATGTTCTCTGCTTCAAACGTCAAAGGGATCATGCACGCCTGAGCGGCCTGCGCATTGAAAGCCACCTCGGTGCGCGAGCGCTCCTCTGCAAGGACGGTGAAACTGGCCGACAAGCCGTCGAGCACCACGTTGCTCGGGATGCTCATCACGTGCCGCATGACGCCATCATGGCGAACGCGGATGCGCGTGCTGCTGTCGCGCACTTCGAAATGGATGTCACTGGCCCCCATCTCGTGGCATGTGGCGATCATTTTTTTGAACCAGGACAGGGGGCCCGACTCGTTCACCAAACTGGTTTTGATGCGCGCATCTTCGGCCTGCTCTTTTTTGGCCTTTTTCCCTTGGATGTGAATGCCCAGCGCCATCATCTCCAGCACATCGGGCTCGGAGGTCATGCAGCCTGCGTAGGTGTAACCCGCCTTTTGGATGAGGGCGAGTTTGTGAAACCACACAGCGCCATGCAAGGCCGATGGCGTCGAGATCAGGAACACCTCTCGCGCTGCATTGGCGATGCAAATGGTGTCCGGCGCGCTCGCGGCGGGCGCACCACCGGCATATTCAGCCTCCAGGGACGTCAGCACCTCGGTGTGCTCGGGGACCTCGGACAAGCGCCAAAGGTGCCGCACCTGTTCGCTGTTGGAGTGCTTGCCTTGATCGTCCATGCCTGTGATGTCCTGAATCTATTTGTTTTTGTCCTGCACGGCGGTGGCGCCCTTCAGGGGCATGGCCGGTGCCGTCTGTGGAGCGCTCACCGGAGGCAGCAGTTCGGTTCTTTTCGGTGGGCTGAGGTCGACGGGTACCGATGTCACCTCACCTGAGGCCAAAATCCACGGGGCAGTCTGGTTGGCCGATGTCTTCATCGGCAAAGCGCCTGGCAGATGGGCGGCGCTTTGCAGCGCAGGGCGCGGCGGTGAGGCATTCGGTGCGATCTCCACCAGGACGGGGGCGGCCTGGCCATCGCGAGGCGCTGGCAGGACCAGCAAGCCATCCGTGTCGAGCCAGGCCCTGTTCAGCCGGTGCCGGCGTCCCGGACGGATGTAGATCCCGGTTTCATCCATGTACTCGAGTGTCCCCATCTGCGGGACGCTGGTCTGGTCCGATGACACCACGAGCAAGCGGTTTTGCCAAACGATCTCGGCCAGGAAGTTGCCTGCAGCGCCGGACAAAGACCACAAAACCGGACGGTTGGTGTCGGCGGCCAGGCCCGCCTGGCCAGTGGCTCTGGGCGTGGCGATGGGCGCCGGTGACGCGGAGAGAGGCAACTTGCGCTGCAGTTCCAGTTCTCGGGTTTTCTTTTCCTTCATCACCAGGTCTGAGATGCGCAGTGGGGCCGCTGCCGTCGCGCCCGGGCTGTTGTCTTGTCCGGCGCTGGCCGTTGCCATTGCGCTGGGGGTGGCCCAGGCAGGAGGAAGCATGCACAGCCACAGCGATGCCGCAGCGATCGCCTGGCGGGCGTGGTCAATGCGGGGCGGCGTTGGCATACACCGCCCCCGACAAGATGAATGAACCATAGTGAGCCTCTTTTTGGGTTGAAGAGCCATCGATCAAGACTTGAAGTTCCATCCCCGCAGGGATGACGTGCTGGGGCAAGGCGATCTCATCCAGCATCCACAGATCGGCTTCCAGCTTGAATTCGGCCACCAGGACGGGCGCGCGCAGACTTTTCACCGGGATGGCGGTGCTGGAGCCAAACAGTTTGAATTCACTCAACACGGCGTGGCGTGCGCCAAGCAGCATCAGGTCCTGCAGCAGGGCACCCAGCGTCCTTTGTGCCTGGTCGACAGGCGGCAGGGTTGACCGCTGAAGGCGCTCGGATCGGGTGGGTGAGACCGCATGCATGACCGACACCACAGGGTTGTCGAGTTCTTTGCCAGAGGTCTCAAAGGCCGCCGAGCCCAGCGCCATCTGTGCCGCTTGGCTGAAATCCGTGAAGCTGCCGTGGTGGCGCTTCCATTCCGACTGGCAGGCATCTGCGCGGCATTTGACAGATTTGAGCGTCCAGCCGCCCAGCGTCACTGGCAGGTTCTGGATGGTGCTGCTCCATTGCCGCAGCATGGCCGATCCCGGCGGTGCCGTGCGCATCAATGCCTGGGTCAGCTCACGCTCATAAACCAGATTGGGGTCTTCCGGCATGTCCTGGGCCACTGGCGCCGCGAATTGCTCTTGGTACAGCGTGTAAGCGCCCGCACACAGCAAAACAAAGCATCCCAACAAACCAACTTGAAGCAGCCGAGTTCGCCAGCGGTCCATGGACTGGATGCAGACATGTGCTGGAGCGTTGGCAAAAGCCTGTTCGGGAGACAGTGGTTCAATGCCTTCCAGCCAGCGCACATTGCCAACGATGCGAATGGCTTGTTCCTTGCGGATGTCCCGGAACAGTTGGATGGCCGATTGGATGTCGCTTTGCAGGCCCACCATGTCAAACCCGGGCACCGGTAGGCCGTTGTTCAGGGCGACCAGGATGTGTTTGCCATCCGCATGGAAGACAAACAGTTCGCAGCCGCCTTGGGCGTGTCGATCGGCCAAGGCGAGTGCGCCGGAGATGGTTTTGCGTGGCACGGCGATGTCCGAAACGCCCAGCAAATCGGCCGACGATGAGACCGCATAGCCCTTGTAGCCCTGTTGCTGGAGGTGGCTGATTTGCGGCTTCACGTTGGCACCATGGTGCGGCTGCCATTGCAAGCCGAAGGCCACATGTGCCTGGCCTATCTTCAGAACCTGGGTCTGGTTTTTGCTCGCCTCCGATCGGGATTGGGGCAGGGGCCCCTCACTGGGAAGGGGGGCGTCCCGGTCTGGGTTTGAACGTTTCTTTCTCAGGAAAGCGTCAATTTTTGGCCAAACCTGCATGCTCAGATGTCCTGCAGGACAGGGGTGACCAGCACCACCGTGCTGACTTTTTTGCGCGAACCGCTGCGAAAGCCAGGTAAAGGGAAGCCCTGCGCGAGATCCGAGGTGTTCCAATCACCGCCTTCGTGCTCGTAACCGATCAAAATCAGCGTGTCCCCAGGGCTTGCACTCATGCGTTGCATGCTGGTGAAGGAGTCCACCTCGGGTGTTTGCACAGAAGCTGTTCCGCTGGTGAATGTTCGGAGGTTTTTGAGCAGGCTGATGGTCAATGACGACTGCAGCATGATCCGGTTGGAGTCCAGGATGGTCGGGATCAAGGTCATGGCAAATCCGGTTTGCACGACACCAGGGATCAAGGCGCCGGCGTTGGACACGCCGGTGGTGGCCAGCACCGAGGCGGGTGAAGCCTGTTTCACATAGGCCAAGTTGTTCAAGGCGCCGACAGGAACGGGTTGGCGGTTGGTGGTCGTGACAGAGACCGAATAGGCGGTGGACACCTTGCCGAAGGTCTCCAGCGCATTGATCAAGAATCGCCCGGTGTTGAGTTGGCCAGACCCGCCTGTCAGTGTCAGCCCGACCGAACCGACACCCGGAGTCCTGATGTTGGAGGCCGGCCCTTGCAGGGTCACTTGTGCGCCCGACATGCTGTTGATGCGCTGGGATACCGCGCTCCAGTCGATCCCAATGGCCTTGGTTTCGTCCAGTTGGATCTGCAGAACCTCGACGTTGAGAACGATCTGGCGTGTGGTGAGTTCGTTGTAACGCTGAACCATTCTGCGCACAGCCCGCACATTGTGGATGGCATCTGTGACCGTCACAAAACCGTTCTTGGAGTCCAGCACATAGCGCCCCGATCTGGAAATCAGGCTTTTCACCCCTTCTTCCAGGCCGGCCCAAAAATCGAACTCTGCACCGGCAGAGACACTCATGGAGCCGCCTGAGCTCTCGCCATTGGTGCCATTGACTTCAGCGGAAAACTTGGCGTTGCCTGGGTGAGCCTTGACGGGAAAAGTCTGGGTGTCGATGCGGCTGAATGTGATGACCCCCGCGGAGAAGCGCCAATACAAACCGGTTCTCGCAGCCACCAGGTCCAGCAATCCTTCCAGGTTGCCGCTGTAATTCAATTCCAGGCTGTTTTGGTACTCCTCGTCCGTCAGGTTCAGCATGCCGCCCCCTTGTTGGCTGACGAGTGCGGCATTGGCCTCCCGCTGCAATTGGCGTTGTGCTGGTGCGCCGGTGTCTGACTGTGGTCTGTTGCTGCTGGGGGCTGCGGCTGTGGCCGTGTTGCCCACGGGCGAAAAACGCGTGGCGTCCATCAAGGCATCGGGCGTGACCGTGACGGGGATCTTCACCGTTCGGGAAATCAGTTCGGCCACCTGAAGCACGGAATGCCGTCCTGGATAGCGCAAGGTCACCCGGCCCAGGCCTGAAGGCAGGGCCTGCTCTTCATTGACGGGCAAAGTCCTGCCTGTGAACCTTGGATGGTTCTCGCGCACCACCACCTGCAATGGGGCCGGCAAGTTCCTCACCGTGTCTTGTGCCTGGGCGCTTCTTTCCTGGTTGCGTTCAAACACATCCGAGACCCGGGTGTTGAACTGCGAGCAGCCTGCCAGACCCCAGAGCATCAGGACGATGATGGGCATGCGGTGGCGGATGGGCCATGTCTGCGCACGAGCGGTGAATGACAAGAGCATGATTTATTTCCCTGGTGAAGGTCCCAGCCGCTGGATCCGCAAGATCCGTCCGTCTGTGTTGAGCCGCGCCTGCAAGGGGAACTCACTGTTTCGCAGTGACTCCAGAAGGGCGGTCAGCGCTTGTTCAAATGTGCCCTGCCAGCGCACTTCGGCCTCAATCACAAAGTCCCGATCAGCGTCCCAGACCAACTGCCACTGGGCCTCATGGGCCCATCGCTTGAGGCACAACCGAACGGTGCCGTCGGCCAACTCCACGCTCCAGATGCGCACGGGCTCTTGGTTCTGGGTTTGTGCCGCAGGCCCGGGTGTTTCGACAGGCCTGCCCGCCGAGGCAACGGTGGTTGTGCTGGATTTGCCAGACGGCCAAGCCAGCGCTGGTCGCGTGCTGTAGGGCAGGTCGGACCTGAGGTGCAGATCCCGGGCCATGCTGGACGTTTGTGCCTGCACGCCCTGCCAAGACGCCGCGAATGCCAGCAACAGCCCTGCCACATGCATTCTGGAAGACTGGCGGTTCGGCCCGGTCCTGTTCTGGGTGGACGAACTCATCGTGAGACCAGCATGTCCATGCGAATGCGACCACCGCCTGCCCTGCCGCACTGTTGGGCCAGGTTCACCAGGTTGGCCGATCTGGCCGCTGCGGCGCTGTCCGTTCCAGGGTCTTTCACCACGGTGCCAGCGACAGCGCCAGCCGGGTCGGCGGTGATGTTGGCTCCGACATACAAACCCAGGGCCATTCGGTCCATGCCCGAGACAATGTCCGCACAGGCTTCGGTGGGGATGTTGGTCAAGGTCAGCACAAAGAGCTGGTTCGCGGCGTAACCCGCCAAAGCCTGATTGTTGGGGTTGAGGAATTGGCGTCCTCCGAAAAAATTGCTGACGGTGGCATTCGCTGCGGCACCCACCACCCTGTCCTGGGGCCAGACACCCAGGCTGGTGAAGGTGGCGGTGTTCAGGCCGCTGAGGTCTGCCAGGTTGCTGGTCAAGCGCTGTGCCGAAGCCAGCGTCTCCGGCATGGCCTTGAGTTCGTTGTTGACCGCGTTGGTGCGCAGGATTTTCTGCACACCGATCAGCGAACCCACAATGATCACAGCCAGGATCGACAAGGCAATGCTGAGCTCGATGAGGCTGTACCCCGCGGACGCCTTGCGGCCATGC
>JAIXXW010000061.1 GCA_027490555.1 Comamonadaceae bacterium
ACTGACGCGGACCTCATTGTAGAATCCCTGGGTTTTGCGCCATCACCTGGATCACGCCATGAAGTCGATTTCTTCTTTCTTGTTCACCGCCCTGTCGGCCGCCTTGGTGGCCGGTTCTGCCCTGGCCGCTGGCCCCGCCCCGAAGGCCGCCAAACCCGATTTGGCCAAAGGCGAAGCCATTTTCAGCCAGGCTTGTGTGGCTTGCCACGCGGCAGACGGCAACTCCAGCACGCCGGCCAACCCCAAGCTGGCCCAACAGCACCCAGAGTACCTTCTCAAGCAACTGCAAGAGTACAAATCGGGCAAGCGCGCCAACGCGGTGATGAGCGGCATGGTGGCAGCCCTGAGCGACGATGACATGCGCAACATCGCTTTCTGGCTGGCCTCCAAGCAGGCCAAACCCGGTTTTGCCAACCAAAAAGACACCGTGGCCTGGGGCGAGCGCATCTACCGCGGTGGCATCCCTGACCGCCAGATCGCGGCCTGCGCCAGCTGCCATTCGCCCAACGGCTCGGGCATGCCTTCCCAATACCCGCGTCTGGCAGGCCAGCATGCCGAGTACACCGCCAACCAGCTGACCCAGTTCCGCGAAGGTGTGCGCAAGAACAACCTGCAGATGACCCAGGTGGCGGCCAAGATGAACGACCGCGAGATCAAGGCGGTGTCCGATTACATCGCGGGTCTGCGCTGATCCCCCACGGGACCCAGGCCTGTGCTGCCTGGCGGTCTTGCCCTGCAGCCACTTGGGGGTTTTGTCCCCCAGGCGCAGGGCCTGCGGCACAATGCCAGACCGACAGATATGATGCGTTCCAAGGCCGGTTACCCGGCCTTTTTCATTGCAGGCCTTGAGCCCGACGCGACCGACCGGCCAGCCCCTTTTGCGAGCACCCATGACCACTGTTGACCTCAGCCCAGACCAGGAGCGCGGCTCTGCCCGGTGGCAGGCCGTGATCGAGCTGCTGTCGTCCATGCGCTTTGCGATTTCGCTGCTGTCGGTCATCTGCATCGCCTCGGTGATCGGCACCGTGCTCAAGCAAAACGAGCCGACCAACAACTACATCAACCAGTTCGGGCCGTTTTGGGCCGAGCTGTTTTTCGCGCTCAAGCTCAACACGGTCTATAGCGCTTGGTGGTTTTTGCTGATCCTGGCTTTCTTGGTGGTCAGCACCAGTTTGTGCATCGCCCGCAACACGCCCAAGATCCTGGTGGACCTGAAGAACTACAAGGAAAACATCCGCGAACAAAGCCTCAAGGCCTTTCACCACAAGGCCGAAGGGCATTTGAACGAAGCCCCCGAGGCGGCGGCCAGGCGTTTGGGCGCCTTGCTGGCCACTGGCGGCTGGAAAGTCAAGCTGCAAGCGCGGGACACCCCGGCGGGCCAGGGCTGGATGCTGGCGGCCAAGGCGGGGGCCGCCAACAAGATCGGTTACATCGCGGCGCACTCGGCCATTGTGCTGGTGTGTGTGGGGGGCTTGCTCGACGGCGATTTGATGGTGCGCGCCCAGATGTGGTTTGGTGGCAAGGAGATCTACTCGGGCGGCGGCCTGATTGCCGATGTGCCCGCGCAGCACCGCCTGTCCGAGCGCAACCCGGCCTTTCGGGGCAATTTGCTGGTGGCCGAGGACACGGCCTCGGGCACGGCCATCCTGAACCAGTCCAACGGCATCTTGCTGCAGGAGCTGCCCTTTGTCATCGAGCTGAAAAAATTCATCGTCGAGTACTACTCGACCGGCATGCCCAAGCTGTTTGCCAGCGACATCGTCATCCACGACAAGGCCACCGGTCAAAAGCAGGAAGCCCGTGTCGAGGTGAACCACCCGGCCAGCTACAAGGGCATCAACATTTACCAGTCCAGCTTTGACGACGGCGGCTCGCACGTCACCTTGCAGGCTGTGCCCATGGCGGCGGCTACCCGGGCGTTTGAGGTGCAAGGCACGATTGGCAGCAGCACCGACCTGACCAATGGCAGCGAAAAACTGAGCCTGGAGTTCACCGGCTTGCGCGTCATCAACGTGGAGAACATGTCCGCCAGTGCCGGCCTGTCGGACGCCGGGGTGGACGTGCGCAAGGTGGATTTGCGCAGCGCGATCGACGAGCGTTTGGGCGCGGGCCACAAAACTACCCAGACCAAGGAGTTGCGCAATGTGGGCCCGAGCGTGAGCTACAAGCTGCGCGATGCGGCAGGTCAGGCCCGCGAATACAACAACTACATGCTGCCCGTGAACGCGGGCGACGGCATACCGGTGTTCCTGCTGGGCATGCGCGAAACACCCAGCGAGCCCTTTCGCTACCTGCGCCCACCCGCCGACGAGAACAGCGAGTTGACCGGTTTCATCCGCTTGCGTGCGGCCCTGGAGACGCCCGCCTTGCGTGAGCGGGCAGTCCAGCGCTATGCCCGCAAGGCGGTGGACCCCAAGCGCCCCGAGCTGACCCAGCAACTGGCCGACTCGGCGGCCCGGTCGCTGGGCCTGTTCGCCGGTCTGGAGCAGGTGCAGGGCAAGCAGGTGTCGGGTTTGCAGGCGCTCGCTGACTTCTTGGAGTCGAACGTGCCCGAGGCCGAGCGGGCGCGTGCGGGTGAGATGTTCGTGCGCATCCTCAATGGCGCCCTGTTTGAGCTGGACGCGGTGGCGAGAGAGCAGGCCGGTGTCAAGCCCCTGCCGACGGAGCTGGCGCAGCCCTTCATGTCACAGGCGGTGCTGGCCCTGTCCGACGCCCCGTTTTATCCTGCGCCCATGACGTTTTTGCTGAAAGACTTCCAGCAGGTGCAAGCCAGCGTGTTCCAGGTGGCCAGGGCACCGGGCCAATCCATCGTCTACCTGGGTTGTGCCCTTTTGATCCTGGGTATTTTTGCAATGCTGTATGTTCGGGAACGTCGCCTGTGGGTATGGCTCTCGCCTGAGGGTCAGGGCGCCCGGGCGAATCTGGCCTTGTCGTCCAACCGCAAGACCCTGGACGTGGACCGTGAATTTGACCAACTGAGTGCCCGTTTGCTGGGCCGCTCCGAGACAACACCATGACGACTGTCACCTTGAATCCAGGCTTTTTTTCCAGCCGCTCCCTGCTGGATTGGGGCTTTGCCTTGCTCGCGCTGCTGGGGACTGTGTTCGCCTTCACCCGCTACCGGCAAGCGATGGATGTGTACGAGCAGGCCATCCTGATCGGCACCTTGCCGGCGGTGGTCTGGCTGGCCTGGTTCTGGCGGCCGCTGCGCAGCCTGATGCTGGTGGTCGCCGGCCTGTCCCTGTTGGCGATTTACCTGTACCAGGGTGATCTGGCGCGGGCCGAGCAGGTGTTCCTGCTCAAGTATTTCCTGTCCAGCCAGTCGGCCATTTTGTGGATGAGCATGCTGTTTTTCATCAGCACCGTTTTTTACTGGGCCGGTGTGTTCATCCGTGGCCAGGGCGATGCGATGGAGTCCCTGGGCTCGCGCATGGCCTGGGTGGCCGTGGGCCTGGCCCTGATCGGCACCTTGGTGCGCTGGTACGAAAGCCACCAGCTGGGGCCGGACATCGGCCACATCCCGGTGAGCAACCTGTACGAAGTCTTCATCATGTTTTGCTGGATGACGGCGCTGTTTTACCTGTACTACGAGCACCAGTACAAAACCCGGGCCCTGGGCGCCTTTGTCATGCTGGTGGTCAGCGCGGCGGTGGGCTTTTTGCTCTGGTACACCCTGGTGCGCGAGGCGCACGAGATCCAGCCGCTGGTGCCCGCCCTCAAAAGCTGGTGGATGAAGCTGCATGTGCCGGCCAACTTCATCGGCTATGGCACTTTTGCCCTGGCCGCCATGGTGGCATTCGCCTACCTCATCAAGCAGCAAGCCAGTGAAACCCGTTGGTACAAGCTGGCGCCGCTGTGGCTGCTGGGCATTGTGCTGTGCTTTGAACCGGTGGTGTTCCGCAAGGCGCCGACCGACGAGGGCTCGGCCTACTGGATGGTGTATTTCGGCATTTCAGCCTTGATCGTGGCCGGCATCTTGGCCGGTCGCCGCCGCGTCGCCGAACGCCTGCCGTCCTTCGACATCCTGGACGATGTGATGTACAAGTCCATCGCCGTGGGCTTTGCCTTTTTCACCATCGCCACCGTGCTGGGCGCCTTGTGGGCGGCCGAGGCCTGGGGCGGCTACTGGAGCTGGGACCCCAAAGAGACCTGGGCCCTGATCGTGTGGCTGAACTACGCCGCCTGGCTGCACATGCGCCTGATGAAGGGCCTGCGCGGCACCATCGCCGCCTGGTGGGCCCTGTTGGGCCTGGGCATCACCACCTTTGCCTTCCTGGGGGTCAACATGTTCCTCAGCGGCTTGCACAGCTACGGCACCCTCTGAGCCCCGCCCGGTACCAGCCGGGGCCGCGGTTGCGGACTCGGGCACGCGTGGCGGCCCCTGGGCGGGGGCAAACCCCTGAGTCGACTTTGTTTTTGCAGGCGGTGGTTGAACGGTTCACAATCAGCGCTTGGATTCAAAGGCCTGCCCATGATTTACCTTTCTTCCCGGTCCGGTTTTCAGCACCCCGTGCCCAGCGACATCACCCCTGAATCGGTGTACCTGCAGCGGCGCGCCTTGTTGCGCCAAGTGGCCACGGGCTCGGCGGGCCTGGCCCTGGCGGCCTGGGGCATGCGCGATGCCCGGGCCCAGATGGCCAGGCCGGGTCAGCTGCCCCCGCTGCCCTCCGTGCCCAGCAAAGTGCCCGGCGCCGTGGTGATGGACAGGCCGACGCCCTACAAAGACACCACCACCTACAACAACTTTTACGAGTTCGGCACCGACAAGGGCGATCCGGCCAAGCGGGCGCACACCCTCAAGACCGACCCCTGGAGTGTGGAGATCGAAGGTCTGGTCAAAAAGCCCGGTCGCATCGATCTGGAGGACCTGCTCAAGCTCGCGGCCATGGAAGAGCGGATCTACCGCCTGCGCTGCGTGGAAGGTTGGTCCATGGTGATCCCTTGGGTGGGCTATTCCCTGGCCGAACTGATCCGGCGTGTGGAGCCGCTGCCGAGCGCCAAGTTCGTGGAGTTCGTCACCCTGGCCGATCCCAAAACCATGCCCGGGGTGCGCGGCGGTGCGGTGGATTGGCCCTACCTGGAGGGCCTGCGCATGGACGAAGCCATGCACCCGCTGACCCTGCTGGCCTTTGGCATGTATGGCGAAGTCATGCCCAAGCAAAACGGTGCACCCCTGCGCCTGGTGGTGCCCTGGAAGTACGGGTTCAAGAGTGGCAAAAGCCTGGTCAAGATCCGTTTCACCGAGAAGCAGCCGGTGATTTCCTGGGAAAAATCTGCGCCCCAGGAGTACGGCTTTTATTCCAATGTGAACCCGAATGTGGACCATCCGCGCTGGAGCCAGGCCACCGAGCGGCGCATCGGTGAAGACGGCTTGCTGGCCAAAAAGCGCAAGACCCTCATGTTCAACGGCTACGAAGCGCAAGTGGGCCAGTTGTATGCGGGCATGGACCTGAAAAAGTTCTTCTGATGCCTGTCGCTGGGCAGGCGGTGTCGGCATGAGGGCTGCACTGCGCCACCCCTTGGCCTGGTGGGGGGTGCTGGCCTTGGGCCTGCTGCCCCTGGCCTGGCTGATCCTGCAGACCCTGCGGGACCAGCTGGGCGCCAACCCGGCCGAAGCCCTGATCCGATCCACGGGCGATTGGACGCTGCGGGCCTTGTGCCTGGTCTTGGCCGTGACGCCCTTGCGCCAACTGCTGGGCTGGCCCGAGCTGCTGCGGTTTCGGCGCATGCTGGGTCTGCTGGTGTTTGGCTATGCCAGCGTGCACCTGCTGTGCTATGCCTGGTTCGACATGGGGTTTGACCTGAAGGACACGGTCCAGGACATCGTCCAGCGCCCCTTCATTCTGGTGGGGTTTTCCGCATTTGTGCTGCTGCTGGCGCTGGCGGCCACCTCGTTCAACCGGGCCGTGCGCTGGCTGGGCGGGCGGCGCTGGCAGCTGCTGCACCGCAGTGTGTACGCGGTGACCCTGTTGGCCGTGCTGCATTTTTGGTGGATGCGGGCGGGCAAGCAGGACTTCAACGAGGTGCTGGTCTACGCGGCCATTTTGGCGGCCTTGTTGGGCTGGCGACTGCGGCGCCAGCGTCGGCAGACCTGAGAGGGCGCTTGCCGCACCACAGGCCCTCAGCGCCAGGTGCCGCTGGCTAGACCAGCTGCTCCAGCGCGAAGGTGTCAAACGCCGATTCGCGCTGGCGGATCAGGTGGGCCTGGCTGCCATCCACCAGGATTTCGGCTGCGCGGCCACGGGTGTTGTAGTTGCTGGCCATGCTCATGCAGTAAGCCCCGGCCGACAGCACCGCCAGCACGTCACCGGCTTGCACCATCAGCTGCCGGTCGCGGCCGATCCAGTCGCCGCTTTCGCACACCGGGCCGACCACGTCGTAGACCACGCCCGTACCGGAGCGGGGCTGCACCGGCACGATCTGGTGAAAGGCCTGGTACATGGCCGGGCGGGGCAGGTCGTTCATGGCGGCATCGACGATGCAGAAATTCTTTTGTTCACCGGGCTTGAGGTACATCACCTCGGTCAGGCACACGCCCGCATTGCCCACCAGCGAGCGGCCCGGCTCGATCATCAGCTGGCGCTGGCCGTAGCCGCGCGCGTCCAGCTTGGCCAGCAGCTGCTGCCACAGGGCGTCGGCCTCGGGGGGCGTGTCGCCGTTGTAGTTGATGCCCAGGCCACCGCCGAAGTCGATGTGGTGGATGGCCACGCCTGCAGACTCGACCTCGGCCACCAGGTCCAGCACCCGGTCCATCGCGTCCAGATAGGGGGTGGTGTCGGTGATTTGCGAGCCGATGTGGCAGTCGATGCCCACCACCTGCAGGCCCGGCAGGCTGGCCGCATGGCGGTAGGCCCGCAGCGTGTCCTCGTGCGCGATGCCGAATTTGTTGCCCTTGAGGCCGGTGGAAATGTAGGGGTGGGTCTTGGGGTCGACGTTGGGGTTCACGCGCAAGCTGACCGGGGCCTTTTTCCCCAGGGCCGTGGCCACAGCGCTGAGCACATCGAGTTCGGCTTCGCTTTCCACATTGAAGCAGCCGATGCCCACTTGCAGGGCCTGCTGCATTTCGGCGCGGGTTTTGCCGACGCCCGAAAAAATCACTTTGGCCGGGTCGCCACCTGCGGCCAGCACGCGCGCGAGTTCGCCGCCCGAGACGATGTCAAAGCCGCAGCCCGCTTGCGCAAACACCTGCAGGATGGCCAGGCTGGAGTTGGCCTTCATGGCGTAGCAGATCTGGGCCTGACGCCCGGCAAAGCCGCGCTGGTAGGCCGCCAGGGCCGA
>JAIXXW010000001.1 GCA_027490555.1 Comamonadaceae bacterium
GGTGGTGATGGCCTTGTTCCTGTGGCTCACCGACAAAACTCTGGAATGGGTTTTTTACGATCTGATTCTTGGGTGGAAAAAATAATGAACGATGTCGTAGTCAACGCCCCGATGGCGGGCTCTTCCACCAATCCTGACCTCAAGTGGTATGTCGTGCATGCCTATTCGGGGATGGAAAAAGCCGTCGAACGCAACATCATCGAACGCATCGCGCGCTCGGGTATGGAATCCAAGTTTGGCCGCATCCTGGTGCCCACCGAAGAAGTGGTGGAGATCAAGAACGGCCAAAAGCGCACCACGGAACGCAAATTCTTCCCTGGCTATGTGCTGGTGGAGATGGTCATGGATGACGAGACCTGGCATTTGGTGAAGCACACCAACAAGGTCACGGGCTTTGTGGGGGGTGCCAAGAACCGCCCCTCGCCGATCTCCGAAGCCGATGTGGCCAAAATCGTCAGCCAGATGCAGGAGGGCACCGACAAGCCCCGCCACAAGGTGGAGTTCGAGGTGGGCGAATACATCCGCGTCAAGGAAGGCCCCTTCACCGATTTCAACGGCACGGTCGAAGAGGTCAATTACGAGCGCAACAAGATGCGCGTGTCGGTCACGATTTTTGGCCGTGCCACGCCCGTTGAGCTCGAGTTCAGCCAGGTCGAAAAAACCTGATCGAGATTTATTTTTGGAATGGGCGCTTCCCGACTCGGTGCCTGTTCTTGATTCAGAGTCGTTAACCCCGGGGAGCCGAAGGCCCAAAGGCCTCAAGCGTTAAAACCCGCAAGGAGAAAAGCATGGCGAAGAAAATCGTCGGCTTCATCAAGCTGCAAGTGCCAGCTGGTAAAGCCAACCCGTCACCACCGATCGGTCCCGCACTGGGCCAGCGTGGTTTGAACATCATGGAATTCTGCAAGGCGTTCAACGCCCAGACACAGGGTGTGGAACCCGGTCTGCCGCTGCCCGTGGTCATCACGGCCTTTGCAGACAAGTCCTTCACCTTCATCATCAAGACGCCACCGGCTGCGACCCTGATCAAGAAGTCCATCAAGATCGACAAGGCTTCCACCAAGCCCGGTCTCGAGAAGGTTGGCAAGATCACCCGCGCTCAGCTCGAAGAGATCGCCAAAACCAAGATGAAGGATCTGACGGCCGCCGACCTGGACGCCGCCGTTCGCACCATCGCCGGTACTGCCCGTTCCATGGGCGTGAATGTGGAGGGCGTGTAAATGTCCAAGCTCACCAAAAAACAAAAAGCCCTGGCTGGCAAAGTCGACAGCCTGAAGCTCTACCCCCTGAGCGATGCCTTGGCGATTGTCAAAGAGTGCGCCACCGCGAAATTCGATGAATCCATCGACGTGGCCGTGCAACTGGGCATCGATGCCAAGAAGTCTGACCAGGTCGTGCGTGGCGCTGTCGTGCTGCCCAACGGCACCGGCAAGACCGCCCGTGTGGCTGTGTTCGCCCAAGGCGCCAAGGCCGAAGAAGCCAAAGCCGCTGGCGCGGATGTGGTCGGCATGGACGACCTGGCCGCTCGCGTGAAAGCTGGCGACATGCCTTTCGACGTGGTGATCGCTGCGCCCGACGCGATGCGTGTGGTGGGTACTTTGGGTCAGATCCTGGGTCCACGTGGCCTGATGCCCAACCCCAAAGTCGGCACGGTGACGCCTGACGTGGCCACGGCCGTGAAGAATGCCAAAGCCGGTCAAGTGCAGTTCCGCGTGGACAAAGCCGGTATCGTGCATGGCACCATCGGCCGCCGTTCGTTTGACAACGACAAGTTGCAAGGCAACTTGGCCGCCTTGGTGGAGGCCCTGGTGAAAGCCAAGCCGGCCACCAGCAAAGGTGTTTACCTGCGCAAAGTGGCTGTCTCCTCGACCATGGGTGTGGGCGTTCGCGTCGACACGCAAACCATCTCGGCGTGATGGCAAAGATTTGAGGTGCTCGCAAGAGCGTCTCAATGTGGTGGGCCGCTGAGCTTGCAAAAGTTCGGTGGGCCATCCAAGACCGTTGGTGCACACCCGCTGTGCTTAATCGACAAAACCTCAATGCCATTGAAGTTTTGGGCCAACGCAGATGGCGATCCCGCTGCAGATGGATGAAGATCCAAAACAGTTGGTCGCTGCAAATAGGCGTGTTCTAGGGGTGACCCGAACAACACATATAAAGGAGTAGACCTTGAGTCTGAATCGCAGTGAGAAAGAAGCGGTCATCACCGAAGTGACCGACCTCGCCGCTAAAGCTCAAACGCTTGTGATGGCGGAATACCGTGGCATCACGGTCGCTGACATGACCAATTTGCGTGTCAAAGCGCGCAGCCTGGGCGTTTCGCTGAGTGTGTTGAAAAACACCTTGGCGCGCCGTGCTGTGACCGGTACGCAGTTTGAAGTTGTCGCCGACCAGATGACCGGCCCGCTGATCTATGGCTTCTCTGAAGATGCAGTGGCTGCCGCCAAGGTGGTGGCCGACTTCGCGAAAACCAACGACAAATTGGTCATTCGCGCAGGTGCATTTGCAGGCAAGGCCCTGGACGTCGATGGCGTGAAGCAATTGGCCAACATCCCTTCGAAAGAAGTTCTGTTGGCCCAGTTGTGTGGCTTGTTGATGTCGCCCATGTCCCGCACCGCTGTGGTGTTGGGTGCTCTGGCGGCCAAAAAAGGCGAAGGCGAAGCTGTTGCCGCTTGAGGCCAGCGTTCGTGTTTTAACCAATTGTTAGGAAATCAAAATGGCATTCGATAAAGACGCATTTTTGACCGCGCTGGACAGCATGACGGTCATGGAACTCAACGACCTGGTGAAAGCCATCGAAGAGAAATTTGGTGTGAGCGCTGCCGCCATGGCCGCGCCTGCTGCTGCCGGCGGCGGCGGTGGTGCAGCCGCTGCTGAAGAGAAGACCGACTTCAACGTCGTTCTGCTCGAAGCCGGCGCCAACAAGGTGTCGGTCATCAAGGCCGTGCGCGAAATCACCGGTCTGGGGTTGAAAGAAGCCAAAGACCTGGTGGACGGCGCACCGAAGGTAGTCAAGGAAGCCCTGCCCAAGGCAGACGCCGAAGCCGCCAAGAAGAAGCTGGAAGAAGCTGGCGCCAAGGCCGAACTCAAGTAATTCGGCGGTGTTCCAAGGCTGGAGTGTCCGAAAGGGCCTCCAGCCTTTGGTGCTTGAAGAGCACACCGAAAAACAGCCTTGCACACGCTGTTTTTCAGTGTCTTCTGACCCGACTGCAGAAGACCCTTGGTTCGGGTTGCGTGCAATGCGCAACCGTCCGCCAAAGCTGGTAGTGGCCAGCCGCCAAGCCCGTTGAACGAGTGCCACCACTTGTTCGGCACACAGTCCTGAAAGATCAAGCCCGGAGATCTCATGGCCTATTCATACACCGAACGCAAGCGCATCCGCAAAAGTTTCGGCAGCCGCGAAAGCGTGCTCGAAGTTCCTTACCTGCTGCAAATGCAAA
>JAIXXW010000077.1 GCA_027490555.1 Comamonadaceae bacterium
GAGCTGGAATATGCCCGAAATTTTCAGCCGAACCTGACAGCTTATCTGCGTCTGAGCCGCAACTTCCGGATTCCCAATGCTGACGACAACGGCAATGTCGCCTATGCCCCGCCTCTGTTTGTTGAACCGTTGCTTTTGCGGGTTCAAACATCACAAGATGTGGACTGGGGCGTGATTCACCAGTCTGGACAACTTCAGACCAGGGTCAACTACTTTCGCAGTCATGTGAAAAATGAGATCGGCTTTGATCCTTCTGGTTGCGGATATGCGTGCAACGTCAATTTCGACCCCACCCAAAGGGAGGGCATTCAAATTCAACAGAATTTGGAACTGTCAAAAGCCTTGTCACTTCGGACCAACCTGCGGTTTGTCAAAGCCCGTTTTCTGGAGGGACGGTATGCCGGCAATGATGTCCCCGGCGTTCCAGCCCTCACGGGACAACTGTCAATGGACTATCGGCTGAGCCCAACGGAGCGCCTGACATGGACAACTCGGGGTGCAAAAAGCCGTTACATGTCCGGTGATTTTGACAACAGTCAAGCCCAGATTGCAGGCTATGCCGTGCAAGACCTGTCTTATTTCTTCAAAGCCAAACAATGGTCTGTGGTTGCATCGGTGCTGAATTTGACCAACAAACAACATGCCGATACGGGGATTTACAAACCCAGTTACACCACGCCTTATGCCTTGACCCTGTATCCGAATCCGGGACGCACCTTCAGTTTGTCGGGGAGGTATGCATTTTGATAAGCCGTGTTGAGGCCTTGACCACAGTGTTCGCGCAACGAATGGCGTCAGCATGATCCGCCACCACACTTTTGGCCCCCAACGCATCGTCTGTCTCACCGAGGAGACCACGGAGTGGCTGTACCTGCTGGGGCAAGAGGCGCGCATCGTGGGCATCTCGGGCTACACGGTGCGGCCGCGCCGGGCCCGGCAGGAAAAGCCCAAGGTCAGTGCGTTTTTGAGCGCCAAGATCGACAAGATCCTGGCGCTGCAGCCGGATTGTGTTTTGGGTTTTTCGGACCTGCAGGCCGACATCGCCTCCTCGCTGATCCAGGCGGGCGTGCAGGTGACCATTTTCAACCAGCGCAGTGTGGATGAGATTTTCTCCATGCTGTACCAGGTGGCCGCGATGGTGGGGCAGGCCGATCAGGGTCTGCAGCGTTTGCAGGCCCTGCGTGCTGAGCTGGACGCGATGGCGCAGCGGGCTGCAGGCTTCAAGCGCCGCCCCAGGGTGTTTTTCGAAGAATGGGACGAGCCGCACATCAGCGCCATCCGTTGGGTGTCGGAGCTGATGGGCATCGCCGGGGGCGACGATGTTTTCCCGGAGCTGGCGCTGCAATCGCTGGGCAAGGACCGCATCATTGCCCAGGGCCAGAGCATCGTGGACCGTGCGCCCGACATCATCATCGGTTCGTGGTGCGGGAAGAAATTTCGCCCGGACAAGGTCGCGGCCCGACCAGGCTGGCAGGATGTGCCCGCCGTGCGGCACGGCCAGATTTTTGAAATCAAATCGGCCGACATCCTGCAGCCCGGACCCGCAGCCTTGACCGATGGGGTCGCGCAGTTGCACCGCATTTTTGCCGAATGGGAATCGGTGCATGGCTGATCGGCTGTTCTCTTTGGTGCGTTGCTCGATGCTGGCGGCCCTGTGGGCTTGGGCCTGCTTTCAAAGCGCATGGGCTGTGACCGTTCAGGACGATCGGCAGCAGCCTCTGAGCCTGCCCCATGCGCCCCAGCGCATCGTGAGCCTGCTGCCGTCTTTGACCGAAACCGTGTGCGCCTTGCAGCAGTGCCACAGGCTGGTGGGCCTGGACCGCTATTCCAACTGGCCAGAGTCGGTCAAGTCGCTGCCGCGTGTGGGCGGTGGGCTGGACCCGAACATCGAGAGCATCGTCGCGCTCAAGCCCGATTTGGTCTTGGCGGCAGGCTCCACCCGGGGCGCGGACCGCTTGCAGGCGCTGGGCCTGAACGTGCTGCGCCTGGAGCCCCGCACCCATGCCGATGTGCACCGGGTCCTGCGCACTGTGGCCCGCGCACTGCATGTCAGCGAGGCCGACGGTGACCGGGTCTGGCAAACCCTACAAGCTGACATTCAGCGGGCCGCGCAAGCGCTCAGCCCTGCTGCGCGGCAGCAGCGGGTTTACTTCGAGGTGAGCCCTGCGCCTTATGGCGCGAGTGAGTCTTCCTTTTTGGGCGAAACCCTCACCCGCCTGGGCGTGGCCAACATCTTGCCGGCCGCCCTGGGCCCGTTTCCGCAGGTCAATCCCGAGTGGGTGGTGCAGGCCCGGCCTGATGTGATCATGGCCGGTGACAGCAGCCGCGCCAGCATGCGCCATCGCCCCGGCTGGGACCGTTTGCAGGCCATGCAAGGCCATCGCCTGTGTGTCTTCAGGCCCGAGGCATCGGACATGCTGGTGCGCGCAGGGCCACGCATGGCCGAAGGTGCGCGCCTGATGGCCGAATGCCTCAACCGCGCAGCGACCACAGCCGCCAGCCCCCAGGCTCCTGCCCCGGCCCCGATGGGGACCCCGCGATGAGCCGCTTGTCGCACGCACCCCGACCCACGGCCTCGGTGCTCTTGCTGCTGGGCCTGGCCTGGGTCATGCTGGGCACGGCCGCAGGCAGCCAGGGCTGGCAGGCCTGGTGGTGGGCGCAAACGGATGCGGTGTCACAGCAGATCGTGTGGGACATCCGTTTGCCGCGCAGTCTGGGGGCCTGGTTGGGTGGGGCTTTGTTGGGTCTGGCCGGGGCGGTGGCGCAAGGCTTGTTTCGCAACCCGCTGGCCGATCCCTATTTGCTGGGCAGTGCCTCGGGCGCATCGCTGGGCGTGGGCCTGTATTTGAGCTTGTGGGGCGGCAGCGCCTGGGCCACGCAGACCTGGCTGGGCTGGGGTTTGACTGGCGCTGCCTTTGTCGGCGCGGTGCTGGCAGTGGTGCTGACGCTGCTGCTGGCTCGCGGGGTGCAGCAAACCCTGCGCCTGTTGTTGGCGGGTGTGGTGGTGGGCGTGGTGCTGGGGGCGATCACGTCGCTGGTTTCGCTGCTGCAGCCTGAGGTTTTGCAGGCCATGCAAGGCTTCATGCTGGGCTCGACCGCGTTTGTCAGCTGGAACGCCTGCGCCACCTTGGCCGTGGTGCTGGCCCTGTGCTTGGCGCTGGCCTGGGTTTTTGCCCGCGTGCTGGATGCGCTGAGTTTGGGCGAAGCCACTGCGCTCAGCCTGGGCGTGCCGATGCCGCAGGCGCGCATGGTGTTGGTGGGGGTGATTTCTCTGGCCACCGGGGCGGCGGTGGCGCACATGGGCTTGGTGGCTTTTGTGGGCCTGGCCGCACCGCATTTGGTGCGCTCCCTGGTGCACTGCACGCACGCCTGGCGCTTGGTCTTGTCGGCCCTGATGGGCGGGGCCTTGCTGGTGCTGGCCGATGTGGTCGCCCGTGTGGTGTTGGCGCC
>JAIXXW010000292.1 GCA_027490555.1 Comamonadaceae bacterium
ACCTTGGTGTGTGCAGCCCTCGGCGCACTCGGTGGGCTGGTGTCGCTGCCATCTGTGCAGGCGCAAACCTGGCCCAGCAAACCCCTGCGTTTGGTGGTGCCCTTTGCGGCTGGCGGTCCTGCCGATTCGCTGGGCCGCTTCATCGCTGGCAGGCTGAGCGCCGAGCTGGGGCAAACGGTGGTGATCGACAACAAAGCCGGTGCGGGCGGCACGCTGGGCGCGAGCGACGTGATTCGCGCCACCGATGGGCACAGCTTTCTGTTCGCCTCGACAGGTGCCATGGTCATTTTTCCGGCGATTTCCCCATCCCCCAATTACCGACCCGACAGGGATTTGGTGGCGGTCGGTCAAGCCGTGAACACACCGGGTGTTGTGGTCGTTTCAGCAAAAAGCCGATTCACCAAGCACGAGGACCTGATCGCCTTTGCCAAAGCCAACCCGGGCCGACTCAACTACGCCTCAGCAGGCAATGGCACATCGACACACCTGGGCATAGAGCTGCTCAAGCGCGAAGCCGGTGTCTTCATGACGCACATCCCGTACCGGGGTGCATCACCGGCCATCACGGATCTCATCAGTGGCACGGTGGACACGATGTTTGCAGACGTGCCGGCGGTCGTCAATTTCATCGAGTCGGGACAGCTCAGAGGGCTGGCGGTTGCAGACGTCAAACGCTCTCCCGCATTGCCCAACATACCCACCACCGCTGAAGTGGGGCTCAAGAACATCATTGGGGGAACGTGGTACGGCATCTTGGGGCCGGCCTCCACGCCACCTGACGTGGTTCAGAGGCTGAACGCGGCGCTCAACAAGGTCCTGCAACAACCCGAAACCCTGGCATTTTTCAGAACACAGGGCGTTGCAGCGGCTGTGGGATCGCCCCAGGATTTTGCGAAATTCATTCAATCCGAGAGCGCCAAATGGGCCAGCGTTGTGCGCTCTTCGGGCATCAAACCGGATTGAAGTCATCCACAGAGCCTGGTCGGATCCATGCCATGCAGTCCACCCATCTGGTGCGCTATGAGAACGTTCAAATTGAGGTGAAAGCACAAGGGCAGGGCACGCCTGTGGTGTTGCTGCCGTCCTTGGGAAGGGATGGCGAAGACTTTGGGGTACTGGCGGGTGCACTGGCTGTCAGAGGCTTTCGTGCGCTGAGTCCAACACCGCGTGGCATCGGCGGCAGCCACGGACCTGAGACGGGCATCAGCCTGCACACCTATGCCCGCGATGTTGCCGAGGTGATTGCACACGAGGCGTGTGGACCGGCCGTGGTTCTGGGTCACGCCTTTGGCAGCTGGGTGGCCCGCAGCGCCGCGACCGATTTTCCGATGCTCGTCAAAGGCGTTGTGATCGCTGCTGCAGCCGCCCAAAATTTCGATCCACGCCTGAGAGAATGCATCGACAAGTGCGAGGACACCCGTCTGCCGGACGAGGAGCGGCTGGCGTGTCTGCGCATGGCTTTTTTTGCCCCGGGCCATGACCCCAGGCCATGGTTGCAAGGATGGCATCCCCATCTGAAGGCCGCACAGCGGGCCGCCAGGGCGGCCACAAAGCTGGAAGAATTCTGGGGCGCTGGCACTGCGCCCCTGCTGGATGTGATGGCTGCCGACGACCCCTTCCGATTGCCCGGCACCCGCGATGAAAACCGTCAGGCTTTGGGCGAACGCGTGTCGACGGCGATCATCCCCCATGCCAGCCATGCCTTGATTGCCGAGCAGCCCATGGCCGTGGCAGAGGCGGTGTGCCGCTGGATGCGCACGCTGGAGGCGGACCCGGCCGCTTGAACGCTGGGCCGGGTGTCCTCTGGGGTGGGGATCATTCGATGGTGGCGCCGGACTTTTTGACGATCTCTGCCCACAGGGGTATTTCGCGGCGGATCAGCTCGGCAAAAGCCGCCCGGGAACCGAAGGTCGGCTCAATGCCCAGGCCATTGAGCTGGGTTCGCAAGGAGGGATCTGCCATGACCTTGCCCAAGGCGGTGTGCAGGATGGTGAGCACATCCTGGGGTGTTCCGGCGGGCGCAAACAGGCCCAGCCAATTGGCCATCTCGTAGGTGGGCAGGCCAGACTCCGCGATGGTGGGGACGTTGGGCAAAGCCGTCAGTCTGGACTTGGATGTCACGGCGATCGCGCGCACCCTGCCAGACTTGATGTGCTCTTCATACACGGTGTAGGAGTCGAAACTCATGTCGATGCGGCCTGAAAGGATGTCGGTGACCAAAGGGGCACTGCCTTTGTAGGGCACGTGCATCATGTCCACTTTGGCCAGGCTCTCGAACAATGCGCCCGACAAGTGCATGGCACTGCCGTTGCCTGCTGAACCGTAGCTCAGCTCGCCGGGTTTGCTGCGTGCCAGGCTGATCAGATCGGCCACGGACCTGATCGGCACATTGGCCCCCACCACCAGAACCCGAGGGGAAATGTGGGTGAGACTGATGGGTGCAAAGTCGGCCACGGGGTCGTAGCGCAGTTTCTTGTACAGGGCGGGTGCAATGGCGTGTGTGCTCATGCTGCCGAAAAGCAGGGTGTAGCCATCGGCAGGCGATCGCGCAGCGCCCTCGGCTGCGACCGTGCCCGCAGCGCCACCGCGGTTGTCAATGACCACTTGCTGACCCAACTCGGTGCTTAAGCGCGAGGCCATGCCTCTGGCCATCATGTCAGCAGCACCGCCTGCTGGAAACGGAACGATCAGGCGCAGGGGTTTGTTCGGAAAAGCAAAGCTTGACAGGCTGAAAACGCTGGCCACGACCAGCAGCGCAAACGCTTTCCATGGTTTTGATGTGCTCATGCCTGTCACCTTTGCAAAATGGCAAGTTTAGATTTGCGGGTCAGGTGGCGACAAGCCGAAAACAGGCATTTCAGCTTTGCGCTGCAGGACATGTCGCAGGCCTTGGCAGACCCCCGATCGCTCAGGCGTACAAGGCCAGTGGGTTGTCCAGCAGAATTTTCTGGATCAGCGCCTGATCGCCGGTCCATTCGGTGAAAAGGCTCAGCAGCTGCTGCGTGGCGGGCACCGGATTGACGCGCAGGTGGGGCCAGTCGGTGCCCCAAAGCAAGCGGTCGGGATTGGCCCGGAGCAAAGCCTGGTGAAAGGGTTTTCCCGCAGACCAATCGCTTGAGGAGAGCAGGTTGCGGTACGCGCACAGTTTGACCCACACCTTGCCGCTTTCGAGCAAGCGCAACAGGCATTGGAAGCCAGGATCACCCACGCCCGCCTTGACATCAAATCCTCCCATGTGGTCGATGACCAGAGGGATCGGTAAAGCCATCCATGTTTTCTCGATGGCAGCCAGTGCCTGGCAGTCGGTCCAGAGTTCGGCGTGCAAGCCTGCATCGGCCAGCGCGGTGGCCATGTGCAGCATGTCGTCCAAAGACGCGCTGCCCACAAAATTGCCCGTGCCACTGCGGTGGCTGTAGCGAAGCCCGCGGATGCCCTGCTGGCGCAAACCTTTCAATGTGCCAATCGCTTCGGGCCCCAGCACAGCGACGCCACGCAAAGCCGGGGTTTGGGCCAGGACATCGAGCAGCAAGGCGTGGTCCTGGCCGTACATGCTCGGTTGCACCAAAACGCCGTGGCTCAGGCCCAGCCCATGGATCAATTCGATGTACTGTGAAAGCAAAGCCTCAGGTGGTGTGTAGGCGCGGTTTTGTGCCAGGGGATAGCGGTCGTAGGGGCCAAAAACATGCGCGTGGCAATCCCATCCAGTTCCCACCAAAGCCGGCCTCACCCCATCGCCCCTGTGTGTTGCGGCAAAGGGAATGCGGGCTCGATGCCCTCGGGCAAGGGGATTTCATGGCAATTGAGTGTCATGGCAACCATGGTGTAGTAGCCCACCAGTGCGGTGAGTTCCACCAGGGTCAAGGCTCCCAACGCCGCCAGCGCCGCTGCATAGGTGCTGTCACTCACCGAACGGTGTTGGCACAGCTCGCAGGCAAACCGGTAAACCAGTTGCTCTTGGTCTGTCTTGAAGGGCGGCTGTGTTTGCGCCAGTATGGCGTCCAGGATTTCTTTCTCGAGCCCTATTTTTTCTGCCTCCCGGCGATGTGCATACCATTCGAAGGGCGATTGGCTGAGCCGACCCGTGGCACAGATGGCGATCTCTGACAGGCGCGGCGACAAGGATGTGTTGTAGCGCAGTTGTGCGCCCAGGGCTTGCCAGCGGTCGGCAAGTTCAGGGTTGTACAAAGCCGCGCGCAACGGTCCTTCTATTTTTCCGCGTGGACCGGAAATGACCTTGTTGTACACCACAAGCTGCTCCGGGCTCATCGTTTCAGGCGTTGGAAATGGGATTCGGGTCATGGATTCGTCTTTGAGCTTGAGTTCATGAATTGGGTGCGCTGTTCATCCAGAAACTTGGAAATGCTGGGCCTGTTGGCTTGGGCTGTGGCTTGTGCGGAAGCATAAATGCTGTGCCCATGCGCGTCGATGGCCACCGTCACCGGCCCCAGCCCTTCCACGCGCAGCCGAACCAGTCGGTAGTGCATCAACATGTCGGACCAGCCGACCTGCAGCACTTGACGGATGGCCTGGGTGTGCAAGGCAGCGCCACCGCCCAAAAAAGACAAATAAACGCAGCCCGTTTTTTGCATCGCGGCGACCGACAAATCATCCAGTCCACCCTTACCGCCCACCGCATGCAGCTGCAGCGTGTCGATGAGTCGCGGCATCACCGGGTTGAAGCGTGTGCTGGTGGTGGGGTTGATGTAGACAATGTCCAGATCCTGACCGCCGCTGTTGGTTCCTGTTTCTCGGCTGTAGCTGCCCAGGTGGAACAGACTTTGCCCATGCATTTCAAAGGGGAAGGGCTCTTGGCCATCCAAGCAGCCGATCAGCCGATGGTGTGTGGGCAGGCCGGCGGTCACGATGATTTCTCCATCCAGGATGACCTGGTCACCAAGCTGGAGCTGGCGGGCGTCGGATTCGCTGAGCGGAAAATTCATGCGATGGGTGTGCATGGCAAGGTCTCATTCGATCGTTTCGATGCGCCCATCGTTGTGGATGCGTGCGCGTGTGCGGCGATTGATCCAGCAATTGAAAGCCACCGCCACAGGTGTGAAGCCATGACCGGCCGCGTATTGGATGTGGACGGCCGAAGCCGTGCTGTCTCCGCCGGTGCCCATGGGGCCAAAGCCCATCATGTTGATCCCCGCACGCAGCCGATGTTCCATGGCCGCCACCATGGGTTCGGGGTGGTGGGTCCCGATGGGACGCAAGGTGGCTTCTTTGGCCATTTTCGCTGCATAGTCAAAGGTGCCACCGATGCCAACACCAATGACCACCGGTGGACAAGGCTGGGAGCCTGCGCGGGCAACCACATCCAGGATGTACTGTTCGATGGTGCGCAGGTCAGGAAAGCTGAAAATTTCGAGAGCGGCCCAACGACCCGAGCCCAGCGCTTTGGGCGAGCAGGTGATGTCCATGCAGTCAGAGCCATCCACCATGTCGAATGTGACGATGGGCATGTCCTTGCCTTTGTAACCCCGTTCATTGGTCAATGGGTGGGTGACATGGGTCAGCAAAGGCGGTTGGATGGTCTGGACCAGCTCGTCAAAGCCCTCCGTGATGGCCCGTCGCACATCGCCGCTGAAACGGGCTTGTGTGCCCACCCGAACAAAAAACACGGGTATGCCCGCGTCCGAGCACACAAAACTCCCACTGCTTTGGGCTTGCTGGGCACTTTGGATCATGATCCTCAGTGTGTGCCGAGCGGTGTCGTGGGTCTCTGTCTGATCGGCCGCTTTCAGGGCCTGCATCGCATCGTCAGGAATGCCACGCAGCGACCTGCTGTAGAGGTCGGCACTGACGCGTTTGATGTGTTCAAAGGTGATGGCCATGGTGCAAGCACATTACAGCATCTGGCAGATGGATTCACATGGCCTCAAGTGCATAGCAGCTTTGCACACGACGGCCTGGCCCAGTCCAAGGCTGGGCAGCCTGGTTGATAATGTTGGTCATGCCCAATTTGTCCAAGCCGACCGACATCCGCCTGAACATCATGGCGGACTTGCAGAAATGGCGAGCCTTTTTGGCGATCGCCGAGTTGGGCAGCCTGACCCGTGCAGCGCTTTTTCTGGACACCAACCAGTCGTTTTTGAGCCGACAAATCAATGCGCTGGAGCGGGACTGTGGCACCCGGCTGTTCAATCGGACCGGCCGGGGCGTGGAGCTGTCGGAGGTGGGTGCGCGCTTGTTTCCACAGGTCACCAGCTTGCTGGCAGACGCCGAGCGGCTGGAGCTGGAGATCCGTGAAAGTGCCCAGGAGCCTTCCGGCGTGGTGACGATTGCCACGCTGCCTTCGATCGGGTTTCACCTGATTGGCCCCCTGTACTCGGCGCTCAAGCAGACGGCTTCCCGGATTCAGCTCAAAGTGCTGGAAGGCTCGAGTGGACAAGTGGAGGAGTGGCTGGCGGATGCGCGCATCGACATCGCGATTGTGTACCGCTATGGGCCTCCCAGACCTGCAGAAGAACATTGTCTGGCGACCATCGACAGCTACCTGATCGGGCCGCCGGGCGACGTCATCACAGCGGCTGCCGAGGTGGATTTTTTGAAGCTCCATGCCTTGCCCTTCATCTTGCCCAGTGCACCCAACGGTTTGCGGACCATGCTGGATTCGCTGGCCAAGCAGTGGCATATCCATCTTGAGCCACTGATCGAAGCGGATTCCTTGCCGCTGCAAAAGTCATTGGTCGAAAAAGACAAGCTCTACACGGTTTTGCCGCTGCATGCGGTTTGGACAGAGGTGTCGGAGGGACGCCTTCAGGCCTCTCGCATCGTCAACCCCATTTGCCAACGCAAGATTGCCCTGACCTATGCCAAGTCCAAAAGGCTTACGCGGGCGGTCTCGCGGGTGTCTTCCTTGATTCAGGTCAATGTCGAAAACATGGGCCGCAACGGCTTGTGGCATTCGGTGCAGACCGGCGAGCTTGAACCCCCTGGGTCATCGGATGCGACCGTC
>JAIXXW010000342.1 GCA_027490555.1 Comamonadaceae bacterium
GCATCGTGCCGCCCAGGGCGCAAGCGGCGCACCAGCAGGCGAGCCACATGTACCGGCAAATCCAGCGCCGCCTGGCCCAGCAGCCCCTCAAGCCTTACCGTTACAAAGATTTTGGCTCATTGGTGTCGCTGGGCAAATTCAGCACGGTGGGCAACATGATGGGCGGCTTGATCGGCAAGAGCCTGATGATTGAGGGCTACTTTGCCAAGCTCATGTACCTGTCTTTGTACAAGCTGCATGAGCTCGCCATCCACGGCGTGCTCAAAACCACGCTCTTCACCTTGTCGCGCATGATCACCAAACAAACCAACCCCACTGTGAAGTTGCACTGAGCTGCGCCGCTGTATGCCATTGGCTGGCGCGCGGGACTGAGTTGCCCCCAGTCTTGGCTCACGGTTTTTGATGAGCCCAGTTTTGCAGCAATGAAAAAACTTGGGTGTTCCAGTCGGTGGATGAAACCACCACGATGCGTTCTGTGCTGGGATCGATGCCGATGAATTGACCGCCAAATCCAGCCTTCCAGAAAACATCTTTTCTCATCCCAGGGATATCGGCCCAAAATTGGTAACCGTATTCTTGAAATTGGCTGTTGTTCAACACACGGATGCGGTCGTTGGTGGCCTGGGTCATGTACGCTTGCATGCAGCCACCCGCCTTGCCTTTGAGCAGGTCCAAACTGTGGATGGCCAAGCGGATCCAGTCGTCCTGGGTTGCAAAGAAATAGGCGTGTGCGATGGCGCGTTGGTCTTTGTCCAGAAACCATCCCGTGGGGTGCTGAAGACCGGCGTTATTGAGCAAAGTGGCCTCGTACCATTGGTGAAAAGCTTGACCGGTGGCTTTTTCAATCACCAAAGACAAGGTGGCTGTGTCCAGATTTTTGTATTCAAAAACCTCGCCAGGTTCCACTTTTTTGAAGAACCGGGTCTGTGGGTCTTTGTATTTGAGCAAGCCTTCCAACTGGCTGATTTTTTGGTCTCTGAGCTGCGCGCTGAATCCTGCCTGGGGCTCGCCATGTGCAGCCGTAGCGTTGGCACCCGAAGCCATGTGCAAGATGTTTTTGATCGACGCCTTGCCATAGGCTGTTTCGGACAATTCCGGAACGTATTGCGCCACTTTGTCGTTCAGATTTTTGATTTTTCCGTCGCACAAAGCGTAGCCCACCATGATCGAGGTGAGTGATTTGGCCATGGAAAAGCTGGGTATCAGTGTGGTGTCGCTCACCGTGTCGGTGCGGTATTTGAAAACCACTTCGCCTTTTTCGACCAAGGCCAGCGCAATGCGTTGTTGGGACTGGGTCAACGCGCTGGCTTGCGCAGCAATCTCGGGTGGCAAGCGCCCCTCTTTTGTGCTCAGCTCTTTGACAACAGCGGCTGGTGCATGGGATGTTTTGTGGACGCTGCTGGCATACAGGCCGCCAGCCATCATTTTCAAAGACGGTGCTTGTGCGGCAACGCCTGAACATAAAAAAATGGAAAAAATGGCGAGTGATTTGATCATGAGTTTTCAGTGGGTGCCCTGCGCTTTGGGATTTTAATGATCAGCTTGGGTTTGGGCGGCATTGCGCGCGGGTGGCACCGCAGAGGCATCCTGCCCAGGGTGACCGCAGCATGCTCACACCCAGCCTTGCCGCCACACGTTCTCGTCCTGCAGCTCCCGCCAAGCAATCACCTGCACAGCCTTGGAAAACACGGCCTCGATTTCTACCAACTCAATCGGGTCAGTGGGGTCATCAGGTTGAATCACCCGGCTGACCAAAAAATGCTTTTGCTTGGCCACAGGTTTCACAGCGGTCCATTTGCTCAGCAGCAGTTTTTTGGGGTTCAGCAGGTTCATGGGTGACGGCCCTCAGCGGCTGTTTTGCATCTCGCGCGCCACCGCATCTGCCAGATCGATCACCGCCATGGCGTAGTAGCTGCTCCAGTTGTAGCGGGTGAGGGCATAGAAGTTTTCGGTGCCGGCCACGTAGCTCGGTGGGTTGGGGCCGTTGCGCAGCTCAATCAGGGCCAGGGGGCCGGCATGCGCCAGTGCCGCGCCTTCCAGGGCCGCACCTTTGCCGGTGAAACTGGCCACGCTGAAGGTCGGTAGGATGTCCGGGGCCATCAGGCTGTCCATGTCGGTCTGGCCCGGTGTCAGGGTCACAGGGTAGTGCGTGGGCATGCCGGTGCGCCACTGAAAAGCTTTGAAGTAGTTGGCCACCGATCCGATGGCGTCGGCTGGGCTGCCAAACAGGTCGATGCGTCCGTCGCCATCAAAGTCCACAGCGAATTTGGCCCAGCTCGAGGGCATGAATTGCGGCAGGCCCATGGCGCCGGCATAGCTGCCCCGGATGTTCAGGGGGTCGGCACCGCTGCGCCAGGTGAGGGCCAGAAACTGTTCCAGTTCCGCTTTGAAAAAGCTTTCTCTGGCCGCCGCACGCGGATGGGCGGCCGGGAAATGAAAGGCCAAGGTGGCCAGGGCGTCGATCACACGGTAGTTGCCCGTGTACTGCCCATAAAAGGTTTCCACACCGATGATGGCCACCACCACCGAGGCGGGGACGCCGAATTCTCGCTCGGCGCGCTCCAGCACCGCCCGGTGGGTTTGCCAAAAACGCAGGCCCGCTTGGATGCGTTGGGGTTCGATGAAACGGGCCCGGTACGCGGCCCAGTTTTTGTCTGCCGGGCGGCTGGGGGGGAGCACCAGTTTCTCAACCGCGGGCAGTCGGCGCGCCTGTCCCAGCTGTTTCTGGATCCACTGCGGGTCGATCTGCAGGCGCTCGGCCGCTTCGCTGGACCAGGCCATGGCGGCGCTCGACCCGCTGAAAAGCACAGCGGCCGCAGCGGCGGTTGGGGCTGGCTTTTTCGCGCCGGATTTGTGCTTGGGCGCTGACTTGTGTTTTTGGGGGGCGCTGGCTTTCGGCTTGGCGGGGCTTTGGGCCCAGACGTTGACTGGGCTGGCCATGGTCAGCCACAGTGCCAGGGTCAAGGTGGGCCACCAGGGGCGGGTGTGGGTGGTGGCGAATGTCTTGTCGGTTGCGTGCATGAGGGGTTCAGTTTAAACGCCGGGATGGTGCTCGGCCGGTGGGGCCCCGTGATAAGCTGAAAGCCCACAAAGCCGACCGATCCACATTTTCAGTCTTGAGGCTGGGGTTCTTTTGGGAAGACAACACCATGGGCGCGACAGGTTTTTTCACCCATCCAGCGTGCTGGAAACATGAGATGGGTGCGGGTCATCCGGAGTGTCCCCAGCGCTTGGGGGCCATCGAAGACCGGCTGCTGGTCAGCGGCCTGGACATGGCCTTGCAAAGGCGCGAGGCCAGCCCTGCTGCCATGGCCGACATCGCCTTGGCGCATGGACGCATGCATGTGGCGGCTTTGCGGGGTCTGGGCGACTTGTTGCGCGAAGACCTCGCAGCGGGCGGGCCTTCGCACATGTCCCTGGACCCTGACACGTCGATCAATGTGCACACCTGGGAGGCGGCCGTGGTGTCCGCAGGAGCGGCCATCGATGCGACCGACGCGGTGCTGGCGGGAGAACTGGAAAACGCTTTTTGCGCCGTGCGTCCGCCCGGGCACCACGCCTGCCGCGACAAGGCCATGGGCTTTTGCTTTTTCAACAACGTGGCCATTGCCGCGAAATATGCGCTGGAGCGCCATGGCCTGCAGCGCGTGGCGATCGTGGATTTCGATGTGCACCACGGCAACGGCACCGAGGACATTGTGGCGGGTGATGCGCGCATCCTGATGGTGAGTTTTTTCCAGCACCCGTTCTACCCGGAGGGGGGCTCGAGCTCGAACGCGGCCAATCTGCTCAACCTGCCCGTGCCGGCCTACACCCGGGGCAGGGAGATCCGGGAGCTGGTGGACACCATGTGGATGCCCCGCCTGGAGGTCCACCGGCCAGAGCTGATTTTCATCAGCGCCGGTTTTGATGCGCACCGCGAGGACGACTTGGGCCAGATGGGCCTGGTGGAGCAGGATTACGCCTGGATCACCCAGCGCCTCAAGGATGTGGCCCGGCGCCATGCCCAAGGCCGCATCGTGAGTTGTCTGGAGGGCGGTTACAACCTGAGCGCCTTGGGGCGCAGCGTGGAAGCCCATTTGCGGGTCTTGGCCGATCTTTGAATCCCGCTGCCGTGCAGGCCCAAGGTCTGGCTTGGGCGCATTTTGGGCACAATCACAGCCATGACCGATTCCAAAACATCCCCAAGCCATGAGCTCGTGCTGCAGGCGTGCGATGCGCGCGGTGTGCATCGCTTGACGCTGAACAACCCGGCCAGTTTCAATGCCCTGAGCGAAGCCATGCTGATGCAACTGCAGCAGGCATTGGACGCGATCGCACAAGACGAGCAAGCCCGTGTCGTGGTGCTGGGCGCAATGGGCAAGGCATTTTGTGCCGGACACCACCTCAAGGAGATGCGTGCCCGGCCCGAACTGGCCTATTACCAGCAACTTTTCGCCCAGTGCAGCCGCATGATGCTGTCCCTGCAAAAGCTGCCGGTGCCCGTGATTGCCCGGGTGCAGGGCTTGGCCACGGCCGCTGGTTGCCAGTTGGTCGCGCAGTGCGATCTGGCGGTGTCGGCAGACCACGCGACCTTTGGCGTCAATGGCATCGATGTGGGCCTGTTTTGCGCCACACCCAGTGTGCCCTTGGTGCGCAACATGCAGGCCAAGCAGGCCATGGAGATGCTGCTCACCGGCGGCTTCATTTCGGCGGCCGAGGCCCAAAGCCGTGGCTTGGTCAACCGGGTCTGCCCGGCCGACGAATTGGACGACCGCGTCGAGGACCTGGTGAGGGCCATCCTGGCCAAACCGCGTGAAGCCGTGCGGCTTGGCAAGGCCTTGTTTTACCAGCAGCGCGAGATGGGCATCGAATCCGCTTACCAACTGGCCGGCCAGACCATGGCCTGCAACATGGTGCACGAGGTGGCGCAAGAAGGCGTGCAGGCCTTCATCGACAAGAGGACGCCCTCATGGCGGGCATGAGCAGCATGGCAGCGATCGATCCGATGGGCATGGTGCTGGCCTTGGCCCGGCCCGACTCGTTGTGGGTGCTGGGCGCTTTTGCCGCATCGCTGGTGCTGGCCTGGTGCATGGCCTGGGGCGTTCGTCGCCTGGTCAAGGGTCAGGAGATGGCCGTTTTGCTCGGTCGCCAATTGGTCGACGGGGTGTTGTTTCCGGTCTTGCTCCTGGGGCTGACCTGGGTCAGCCGCATCGTGTTGACCCAAGAGCAGCCGCCCCCCTTGTTCAGCATCTTGCTGCCGGTGTGCACCTCGCTGGTGGTGATCCGTTTGGGTGTGAAAGTGCTGCAAGTGGCCTATGCCCAAGCCCCCTTGGTGCGGATGCTGGAGCGCACCATCTCCTGGCTGGCCTGGGGCGCGGTGGTGCTGTGGGTCACGGGCGTTTTGCCTTTGCTGCTGTACGAGCTGGACCAGATCCGCTGGAAAGTCGGTGGCAGTGTGCTGTCGGTGCGCACCCTGATCGAAGGGGCGCTCACTGCCGGGGCGGTGCTGATTGTGGCGCTGTGGGTGTCGGCGGCCATCGAGGCGCGTTTGCTGCGCTCTGCCACAGGCGGTGACTTGTCGCTGCGCAAGGTCATCAGCAACACGGTGCGGGCCATGCTGATGTTTGTGGGCTTGCTGCTGGCACTGTCTGCGGTGGGCATAGACCTGACCGCCTTGTCGGTGCTGGGTGGCGCAGTCGGTGTGGGCATTGGCTTTGGGCTGCAGAAGCTGGCTTCCAACTACGTCAGCGGTTTCGTCATCCTGGCCGAGCGCAGCTTGCGCATCGGGGACATGGTGCTGGTGGATGGCTTTGAGGGCCGGATCGTGGACATCAAGGCCCGTTACACCGTGATCCGGGCCCTGAACGGGCGCGAGTCGATCGTGCCCAATGAATTCCTGATCATCAACCGGGTGGAAAACTTCACCCTGATGGACCCCCATTTGTCCCAGACCACCCTGGTCAAGGTGGCTTACGACAGCGATGTGGACCTGGTGCGCCGGCTGTTGGTGCAAGCCTGCCTGAGCCAGGAGCGGGTGCTGAAAGACCCCGCCCCCAATGCCTTCTTGAGCCAGTTTGGCGCCGATGGCCTGGAGTTCACCGTGAGCTA
>JAIXXW010000033.1 GCA_027490555.1 Comamonadaceae bacterium
CGCTAGAGGATTTCCATGAGTGACACCCCAGTCGACAACAGCAAGCGGACCTGGCTGATTGCGTCCACTTGCGCAGGTGCCGTAGGCGCTGGCTTTGTGGCCACCCCCTTCGTCAGCAGTTTTCAACCCTCCGAGAAGGCCAAAGCCGCCGGTGCGGCCGTCGAGGTGGACATTTCCGCCTTGAACCCCGGTGAAAAGCTCACGGTCGAATGGCGCGGCAAACCCGTATGGATCATGAAGCGCTCGCCCGAGCAGCTCGAATCCCTCAAGAAGACAGAGGGTCAAGTGGCCGACCCGATGTCTGCGCGGAACGCCTACCCCACCCCTGAATACGCCAAAAACCAACACCGCTCGATCAAGCCCGAGGTGATGGTCGCTGTGGGCATTTGCACCCACCTGGGTTGCTCGCCTGCCGACAAGTTTGCAGCCGGCCCCCAGCCCTCCTTGCCCGATGACTGGGCCGGTGGCTTCCTGTGTGCTTGCCACGGCTCCACGTTTGACCTGGCTGGCCGTGTTTTCAAGAACAAGCCCGCACCTGACAACCTCGAAGTGCCGCCACACATGTACCTGTCTGACACCAAGCTGCTCATTGGTGAAGACAAGAAGGCCTGATGGAGAACGACATGGCTGAATTCAAAGAAATCTCTCCGAACGCCCCTGCCGGCGAAAAATTGCTCAACTGGGTGGACAACCGCTTCCCAGCCTCCAAGCTGTACAAGGAACACCTGTCCGAGTACTACGCATCCAAGAACCTGAATTTCTGGTACGTCTTTGGTGCGCTGTCGCTGCTGGTGTTGGTCATCCAGATCGTGACCGGCATTTTCCTGGTCATGCACTACAAGCCCGACGCGGCCCTGGCCTTCGCCTCGGTCGAGTACATCATGCGCGATGTGCCCTGGGGCTGGTTGATCCGTTACATGCACTCCACCGGGGCTTCGGCCTTCTTTGTGGTGGTGTACCTGCACATGTTCCGGGGCCTGATGTACGGCTCTTACCGCAAGCCGCGTGAGCTGGTCTGGATTTTCGGTTGCGCCATTTTCCTGGTGCTCATGGCCGAAGCCTTCATGGGTTACCTGTTGCCTTGGGGCCAGATGTCCTACTGGGGCGCCCAGGTGATCGTGAACCTGTTCTCGGCCGTGCCCATCATCGGCCCTGACCTGGCCTTGCTGATCCGCGGCGACTTTGTGGTGGGCGATGCCACCTTGAACCGCTTCTTCAGCTTCCACGTGATCGCCGTGCCCCTGGTGCTGCTGGGCCTCGTGGTGGCGCACATCATTGCGCTGCACGAAGTGGGCTCCAACAACCCCGATGGTGTCGAGATCAAGGCGGCCAATGCGCCCAAAGACGCCAAGGGCAATCCCCTGGACGGCATCCCCTTCCATCCCTACTACACCGTTCACGACATTTTCTCTGTGAGCGTGTTCTTGATCGCTTTCAGTGCTGTGGTGTTCTTCGCGCCTGAATTCGGCGGCTACTTCCTCGAATACAACAACTTCATCCCTGCCGACCCGTTGACCACCCCCTTGCACATCGCACCTGTGTGGTACTTCACCCCGTTCTACTCCATGCTGCGTGCCATCACCACCGAGATGATGTACGTGCTGGTCTTGTGTGTGGTGGTGGGTGCATTCCTGGCCGTGTCCAAGGGCAAGCTGCCATCTTTGCTCAAGGGCGGCTTGGTGGGCGCCACCATCGTGATCTGCGTGTTGCTCTTGTCCATTGACGCCAAGTTCTGGGGCGTGGTGGTGATGGGGGCTGCCGTGATCATCTTGTTCTTCCTGCCTTGGCTCGACCACAGCCCGGTCAAGTCGATCCGTTACCGCCCTGACTGGCACAAATACGTCTACGCCGTGTTTGTCATCAACTTCCTGATCCTGGGTTATCTGGGTGTCAAGCCACCTTCGCCGATCGGTGAGCGTGTGTCTCAAATCGGTACCTTGTTCTATTTCGGCTTCTTCCTCTTGATGCCCTGGTGGAGCAAGCTGGGCACGCCCAAGCCAGTGCCTGACCGCGTCACCTTCACGCCTCACTGAGATCCCGGAGAGTCAAGAACATGAAAAATCTCAAGAAACTCGCTTTGGGCTTTGTGATGAGCCTGGGCTTCCTGGCTGGAGCCCACGCCGCAGGCGGCGGCATTGCCTGGGACAAGGCACCCAAGAAAACCAATGACCTGGCGGCCCTGCAAAACGGCGCCAAGCTGTTCGTCAACTACTGCCTGAACTGCCACTCTGCCGCCTTCATGCGTTACAACCGCCTGAAAGACATCGGCTTGACCGATCAGCAGATCAAGGACAACCTGATGTTCGCCACCGACCGCGTGGGTGACACCATGAAGGTCGCGATCGATCCGGTGCAGGCCAAGGAGTGGTTTGGCAAGAACCCGCCTGACCTGACCTTGATGGCGCGTTCGCGTTCGGGCCCTGGCGGCACAGGTGCAGACTACCTGTACACCTACATGCGCACCTACTACCGCGACGAGTCCAAGCCCACCGGCTGGAACAACCTCGCTTACCCCAACGTGGGCATGCCCAACCCCCTGTGGGAATTGCAAGGCGAGCGCGAGCCAATCTTTGAAGAAAAAGAAGAGCACGGTCAAAAAGTGCAAATCTTCAAGGGCTGGAAGCAGGTCAAGCCCGGTACCATGACGCCGCTGGAGTATGACCAGGCCATCGGTGATTTGGTCGGTTACATGCAGTGGATGGCCGAGCCCGCCCAGAACACCCGCGTTCGCATCGGGGTGTGGGTGCTGATCTTCTTGTCCATCTTCACGTTCATCGCCTGGCGCCTGAATGCGGCGTACTGGAAAGACGTCAAGTAATTGTCTTTTTGGCCCGGCGAAGCGTCCGGGTCCTCTGGAGTGGCGGGTCTTGAAAGGCCCTCCACTCTTTTTGATTTTTTGAGGAGCCTCCACCATGATGGTGCTTTATTCTGGAACCACCTGCCCTTTTTCGCACCGTTGCCGTTTTGTGCTCTTCGAAAAAGGCATGGATTTCGAAATCCGCGATGTGGACTTGTACAACAAGCCCGAAGACATCAGTGTGATGAACCCCTATGGTCAGGTGCCGATTCTGGTGGAGCGGGACCTGATCCTGTACGAGTCGAACATCATCAACGAGTACATCGATGAACGTTTCCCACACCCGCAGCTGATGCCCGGTGACCCGGTGGACCGCGCCCGAGTGCGCCTGTTCTTGCTGAACTTCGAGAAAGAACTTTTCGCGCATGTTCTGACGCTGGAAAACCGCTCCCTCAAGGGCAACGACAAGGCCCTGGACAAGGCGCGGTCGCACATCCGTGACCGCTTGACCCAGTTGGCCCCGGTGTTCCTGAAAAACAAGTTCATGCTCGGCGACAACTTCTCCATGCTGGACGTGGCCATCGCGCCCCTGCTGTGGCGCCTGGACTACTACGGCATCGAATTGAGCAAGAATGCCGGCCCATTGCTGAAATATGCCGAGCGTATTTTTTCCCGTCCCGCCTACATCGAAGCACTGACGCCTTCGGAGAAGGTGATGCGCAAATAAAGCCGATTGGGAGGTCTCAGCAATGCAGGCGAAGGAACCAGCATGATCAGCACCACAGAACTGCCCTCGACCCGGCCGTATTTGATCCGTGCCCTGTACGACTGGTGCTCAGACCACGGTTTCACCCCTTATGTGGCCGTCAAAGTCGACCCCACGGTGCAGGTGCCCCGAGAGTATGTGCAAGGCGGTGAGATCGTGCTCAACGTCAGCATGGACGCCACCAGCTCACTCAAACTGGGCAATGAATTCATCGAGTTCAAAGCCCGTTTTGGTGGCAAGCCCCGTGACATCATGGTGCCGATCCAGCGCGTCATGGCCATTTATGCCCGTGAAAATGGGCAAGGCATGGC
>JAIXXW010000138.1 GCA_027490555.1 Comamonadaceae bacterium
GTGTTGGCCGTGGTCATGTCCTTGCTGATTGTGCTGATCGGTGCGGTCAGCTTCAAAAGCCTGTCGCTGCGCGAATACCCCAAGATCGACGAGCCGACCGTCACGGTGACCACCCGTTACGCCGGCGCCTCGGCCGAGGTGATCGAATCCCAGGTCACCAAGCCCCTGGAAGACTCGATCGCGGGCATCGACGCGGTGGACGTCATCACCTCCATCAGCCGTGCCGAACAATCCCAGATCACGGTGCGCTTTCGCCTCGAAAAGGATGCCGACACCGCTGCCGCAGAAGTGCGCGACCGCACGGCGCGGGTGCGCAACCGCTTGCCGCAAACCATCGACGAGCCCGTCATCGCCAAAGTCGAGGCCGATGCCTTTCCGGTCATCTGGCTGGCGTTTTCCAGCGACACCCTGAATGCCTTGCAGATCAATGATTTGGTCAACCGGGTGGTCAAGCCCCGGCTGCAGACCGTCACCGGCGTGGCCGATGTGCGGATTTTTGGCGAGCGCAAATACGCCATGCTGGTGTCCTTGGACGCGGCTCGCCTGTCCTCCTACCGATTGACGCCTCAGGATGTCGAAGACGCCATCCGGCGCAACAACCTGGAACTGCCAGCGGGCCGGATCGAGTCGTCCAACCGGGAGTTCAGCGTCTCGTCGCAAACCGACCTGAACCGCGCAGGACAATTCGGTGACATTGTGGTTCGCAGCGTCAACGGGTTTTCGGTCAAGTTGCGCGACGTGGCCCAGATCCGCGAAGGCGCCGCCAATGACCGCAGCCTGGTGCGCCTGAATGGGCAATCGGCCATTTCGGCAGGGGTCATCCGCCAGGCCACCGCGAATCCGCTCGAGTTGTCGGCGGGTGTGCGCGAGATGATTCCCAAGCTCAAGGCCGACTTGCCGGGCGACATGGTCATCAATGTGGCCAATGACAACTCGGTGTTCATCGACCGCTCGATCAAAAGCGTTTTCAACACCATCGTCGAAGCCGTGGTGCTGGTGGCCTTGGTGATCTTTGTGTTTCTGCGCACCTTCCGCGCCTCCTTCATCCCGATCATCACCATCCCGGTCAGTCTGATCGGCGCATTCGCGATGATGGCTTTGGCCGGGTTCACCATCAACACATTGACCTTGCTGGCCCTGGTGCTGGCCATTGGCCTGGTGGTGGACGACGCGATTGTGGTGCTGGAAAACATCTACCGTCACATCGAAGAGGGCCTGGATCCCTTCTCTGCGGCCATCAAGGGGGTGCGCGAGATCAGCTTTGCCGTGATCGCCATGACCTTGACGCTGGCGGCGGTTTTTGCGCCGCTGGCCTTCACACCCGGCCGCACAGGCAAGCTGTTTGGCGAGTTCGCCCTGGCCTTGGCGGGTGCCGTTCTGGTCTCGGGTTTTGTCGCGCTGACCTTGGCGCCCATGCTCAGTGCCAAATTGCTGCGGCACAACCCCAATCCCGGATGGTTTGACCGCAACATGGACAAATGGCTGACCGGGCTGTCCTTGGGCTATGAAAAACTGCTGACCGTGACCCTCAACCGCGCGCGTTGGGTGGTGGTGTTGGTGATGGTGGGTTCAGGCGCCGGTATTGCCTACATCTACCCCACCATGAAGCAGGAGTTGTCGCCGCTCGAGGACAGGGGCACGATTTTGGCCACCATCAACGCGCCCGACGGCTCGACCCTGGAGTACACCGACCGTTATGCCCGATCGCTGGAGCGGATGGGCCAAGCCTATCCGGAGTTTGACCGGATTTTTGCCAACATGGGCAACCCAACGGTGGGCCAGGGCACGGTGGTGTACCGCGCGGTGGATTGGGACGAGCGGCAAAGGTCCACGCTGGAGATCGCCCGGGAGTTGGGGGCCAAGTTCAATGGCCTGCCGGGCATCAACGCCTTTCCGATCACACCGCCTTCACTCGGACAAGGCTTTCGCGAGCGTCCGCTCAATTTTGTGATCCAGACTTCCGACAGCTACCAAAACCTGAACCAGGTTGCCCGGCAGATGATGGATGAAATCGCCAAAAACCCGGGTATCTTGTCGCCCGATGTGGATTTGCGCCTGAACAAGCCCGAACTGCGGGTGGAGGTCGACCGCACCAAGGCGGCAGAACTTGGCGTCAGCGTGGATGCCGTGGCACGCGCCATTGAAACCATGCTCGGGGGCCGGGTGGTGACGCGTTACAAGCGCGACGCAGAGCAGTACGACGTGATCGTGCAAACCTTGCCCTCGGCCCGCAACACCCCCGATGACATCGATGTGATCCAGGTGCGGGGCCGCAACGACACCATGGTCCCGTTGTCCAGCCTGGTGAGGGTGCGTGAAAGCGTGGCCCCGCGCGAGCTGAACCATTTCGGACAAAGACGTTCGGTGACGATCACGGCCAATCTGGCGCCCGACTATTCGCTGGGTGAAGCACTGAAGTTCATGGACGAGACCGCGGCCAGGGTGCTCAAGCCTGGCTACTCCACCGAACTCAATGGCACCTCGCGTGAATTCAAAAATTCGCAGGGCGCCTTGGTGATCGTGTTTGTGCTGGCCTTGCTGTTCATCTTCCTGGTGCTGGCCGCCCAGTTTGAGAGCTTCATCGACCCGTTCGTGATCATGCTGTCGGTGCCCCTGTCGATGATTGGCGCTTTGCTCGCGCTCAAGTACACCGGGGGCTCGCTGAATGTCTATTCGCAGATCGGCCTGATCACACTGGTGGGCCTGATCACCAAGCACGGGATTTTGATCGTGGAGTTCACCAACCAGTTGCGCGAACAGGGCATGGCCATGCAAGCGGCCTTGATCAAGGCTTCATCTCAGCGGTTGCGCCCGATCCTGATGACCACGGGCGCGATGGTGCTGGGCGCGGTGCCGCTGGCGCTGGCCACCGGTGCTGGGGCCGAGAGCCGCACCCAAATCGGCTGGGTGATCGTGGGGGGCATGAGCCTGGGCACCTTGCTGGCGGTTTTTGTGGTGCCCACCATGTACTCGCTGCTGGCCCGCAAGACCGTGCCGGGGCCTGACAAATCGGTGGCGCACGATGCGCCCCCAGAGGCCTCTGCGCACTGAGCGGCAGCTGTGGGGGCCTGTGCAGGCCCGGCCTGCATGAAAAAAGCGGCCAAGGCCGCTTTTTTCATGGGCGCGGGGAGACCGCGTTCACAGGTGCCCGTCAAACATCATCACGTCCACCATGTCACCCACGGCCACATGGGCCTGGTGGTGGCCCAGCACGATCAGGCCGTTGGCCTGCACCATGGAGCTGAGCACCCCCGAGCCCTGGTTGCCGGTGGTGCTGACCACCAGCTCCCCGGCCGGGTTGGTGCTGACGATGCCACGCTGGTACTCGGTCCGGCCGGGTTTCTTGCGCAGCGCCTCCAGACTTTTGGCCTTGAGCAAGGGCAGGGCCGGCGCCTGCCAGCCCATGAGTTTTTGCAGCGCCGGGCGCACAAAGGCGGCAAAGGTCACCATCACCGCCACCGGGTTGCCCGGCAAACCCAACAGCAGCGCAGAGCCTGCGCCTTGGGTGATGCGGCCCACCGCCATGGGCCGGCCAGGGCGCATGGCGATGCGCCAGAAGGCCACATCGCCCAGCTTTTTCATGATCGCCTTGGTGTGGTCGGCTTCGCCCACACTCACCCCGCCGCTGGTGATGACGGCGTCGGCCTGGGCCGCGGCCTTCAGGAAGGCTTGCTCCAGTGCTGCCGGCTCGTCGCGCACCACACCCATGTCGATCAGCTCGCAGCCCAGGGCCTGCACCATGCCCGCCACGGTGTAGCGGTTGCTGTCGTAGACCGCACCTTCGCGTGGCGCTTCGCCCAGGCTCAGGATCTCGTCGCCGGTGGAAAAATAAGCCACCTTGGGGCGGCGCCACACGTTCACGGTGGGCAGCCCTAAGCTGGCCAACAGCCCGCAGGCTGCGGGGGTGAGGCGGCAGCCGGCGTGCAGGGCGGGCCGTCCGGCCATCAGGTCTTCGCCAGCCAGGCGCCGGTTGTCACCGGTTTGCAACACACCCGGCGGGATCCGCACCAGGGGGCCGTCGACCTGGGCCAGCTCTTGTGGGACCACCGTGTCCAGACCGGCGGGCATGATGGCCCCAGTCATGATGCGCACGCATTCACCGGCTTGCACGCGGCCTGACCAGGCGGCGCCGGCCAGGGCCGTGCCCACGGCCTGCAGCACGGTGGGGCGATCCGTCAGCAGCTCCGCCCCCCGCAAAGCGTAGCCGTCCATGGCCGAGTTGTCGTGGGGTGGCACGCTGATCGGCGAGACCACGTCCTGCGCCAGGATGCGGCCATGGGCCTGCATCAGGGGCACACTGTCCTGGCCATCCACCGGTTGCACCAAACGCGCCAGAAAGTCGTTCACCTGCGCGGCCGACAGGGCGTGCGGGTCGTAGCCTTGCAACTGCTCGGCGATCTCGTCCAGCGACAGGGAAGAGGGCTTGGGGGTGGACAGGGACGGGGTCATGGTCAGCGCTGCCAAAGAGGGGGGCCAGGGGTTCAGAGGGATTCGAGTTGTTGCAATTCAGCCAGGGTGTTGGCATTGGCGAATGCATGCGGGCTGTCACCGGCTGCGTCAAAGGCCACGAGGGCGCAGCGGTGCTGGGCGGTCCAGGCATCGATCTTGCGGCCACCGCCTTGGGTGAACTTCACCAGGCTCTCGAGCAATTCCATCTTGAGCAGGCAGAAAACGGGTTGGGGCCGCACCGTGCCATCCTCCTCGGGTGCAGCGGCCATGGCCAGATCGGCGCCTTGCGCCCGCATGGCCTGCCACAGCCGTTCGGCCAGATCCAGGGGGAACAGCGGCGAATCGCAGGGAACGGTGAGCAACAGAGGGGTCTCGCAACGCTCCAGCCCGGTCATGAAGCCCGCCAAAGGCCCGGCAAAGCCTTCGATGCTGTCGGGCCAGACCGGCACGCCCAAGGACTCGTAGGCGGCCAGGTTGCGGTTGGCGTTGATCATCACCTCTTGCAGGGGCAGGCTTTGCAGTTGCAGGCGCATCATGGTTTGCAGCGCCAGCGGCAGCCCGCGGAAGTTTTGCAGCCCCTTGTCGCTGCCGCCCATGCGCGTGCCGCGGCCGCCCGCCAGGACCAGGCCGGTGATGGCGGGCGCATCCAGGGTGTGGGGGTTCATGGCCATCAGCCTCCGATGTAACTCATTTCCACCCGGCGGCCGGTGCCGCTGGCGGTGTCCGGTGCGCCCCGGCTGCGCAGCACCGAATACTGGTCGGTGCGTCCGCGCCAGATCGCGTCCACGGTGGCGGCCAGCTGTGCGTCCGACTGGCTCGGGTCGCGCAGCAGCTGGCGCAGGTCATAGCCCTGGCTGGCAAATAGGCACAGGTACAGGCGGCCTTCGGTGGACAGGCGGGCCCGGTTGCAGTCGGCGCAAAACGCCTGGGTGACGCTGCTGATCACCCCCACTTCGCCCAAGCGGGGGTCGTGCTCGCCCTGGGCATTGGCGTAACCCCA
>JAIXXW010000043.1 GCA_027490555.1 Comamonadaceae bacterium
AATGGGCGGCAGCAGCGCGAATAGACCACCGAGGCGTTTTCACTGCCGTCCAGGGTGATGGCGCCTTGCGAAATGGATTCGTGGGCGGTGAAGCGCTCGCGGGTCATGAGCAGGGCATCGGGTTTGTGGCCACGTTCGGACAGCAATGCCGTCAGGCGTTTGGCCACGATGGTGGCGATGCGTTTGCCCAGACCAATGTCCATCAGCAGGTCGGCCCGGTGCCGGTTGCCGGTGAACCTGAGCAGTTTGTCCCAGATGGCCTGGTGGCTGTCTTCGTCGGCGGGCAGACCATCGATGCCCTCGGCACGCAGCGCCTGGGACAGCAGTTTTTCGCCCAATTCGATCGACTCGGTTTGCGCCAAGGTTTTCAGGTGGTGGCGGATCTTGGAGCGTGCGCGACCGGTACGCACAAAGCCCAGCCATGCCGGGTTGGGGGCCGAGACGGGGGCGGTGATCACTTCGACCACATCGCCGTTCTTGAGCTCGGTGCGCAGGGGCACCTGGTCGCCATTGATGCGGGCCGCCATGGCGCGGTCGCCCACCCGGCTGTGGATGGCGTAGGCAAAGTCCACCACGGTGGCGCCGCGTGGCAGCGCCATGATCTGGCTCTTGGGCGTGAAGACATAGACCGCATCGGGAAACAGGTCCACCTTGACGTGGTCCCAGAATTCGGCCGCATCGCGCGTTTCGGTCTGGATGTCCAGCAGCGACTGCAGCCATTGGGTGCCCAGGCGTTCGGACTGGGCACTGGCCGACTCGTGCTCTTTGTACAGCCAGTGGGCAGCCACACCCGATTCGGCCACCAGGTGCATGGCCTCGGTGCGCATCTGGAATTCCACATTCACCCCAGAGGGTCCCACCAGCGTGGTGTGCAGCGACTGGTAACCGTTGACCTTGGCAATCGCGATGTGGTCCTTGAATTTGCCCGGCACCGGTTTGTAGATCTGGTGCAGCCAGCCCAAAGCCGTGTAGCAGTCGACCACGGTGGGGACGATGACCCGGAAACCATAGATGTCGGTCACCTGGGCAAAACTCAGGTGTTTTTCATCCATCTTCTTGTAAATGGAATACAGGGTTTTTTCGCGGCCACTGATGCGCACGTCCATTTTGGCCTGGGCAAAAACGGCCTCCACATCCGCTTGCACCTTGCGAATCAGGTCACGGCGCCGGTTGCGGGCGCGCGACACGGCTTTGGTGAGCACCGCATAACGCCAGGGCAGCAGGTGCTTGAACGCCAGATCCTGCAGCTCGCGGTAAATCTGGTTCAGGCCCAGACGGTGAGCGATGGGCGCGTAGATTTCCAGCGTTTCGGAGGCGATGCGGCCCCACTTGCTGCGCGGCATGTCCGACATGGTGCGCATGTTGTGGGTGCGGTCGGCCAGTTTGATCAGGATGACCCGAACATCGCGGGCCATGGCCAGCAGCATCTTGCGGAAAGACTCTGCCTGGTTTTCCTCGTGGGTGTTGAACTCCAGTTTGTCCAGTTTGGTCAGGCCATCCACCAGTTCAGCCACGGTGGAGCCAAAGCGCTCGATCAGCTCGGTCTTGGTGACGCCGCAGTCTTCCATGGCGTCGTGCAGCAAGGCTGCGGCCAGGGCCTGGGCATCGAGTTTCCATTCGGTGCACAAACCCGCCACCGCGATCGGGTGGGTGATGTAGGGCTCGCCACTTTTGCGCATTTGACCCAGATGGGCTTCGTCAGCGAATTTGTAGGCGCGCCGGACCATGTCGATCTCGCTGCTGCTGAGGTAGCCCAGCTGCGCTTCCAGCACGGCAAAGCTGGCGGCCGCTGCATTGGCGGCTGCCGGTTCCAGCGCCTTGTGGCGGCTGGAGGCAGCTTTGGGGGTTTTGGGCAGGACGGCGCTCATGGCATCAATGTAACGCAAGCGATTGCGAGCCTGGAAAAAGTCGAAAAAAAAGCCCCAAGAATGGGGCTTTGTGCAGGTCTGACAAATTCAGACCTGGAAGACGGTTTCGCTTCAGGAAACGCGTTTGAGCATTTCGATGCCGACCTTGCCGGCGGCGATTTCGCGCAATGCGGTCACGCCGGGTTTGTTCTTGCTTTCGATGCGAGGGGTGTGTCCCTGGCTCAGCATGCGGGCGCGGTAGGTGGCAGCCAAAACCAGCTGAAAGCGGTTGGGGATCTGTTCCAGACAGTCTTCAACAGTGATGCGGGCCATGGTGTTTTCCTTGAGAAATGGGGGTCTGAGGTCAAGCCATCTTCAGTGCTTGGAAGGTGTCAGGCCGTGCGCGGCGCTGAACGTGGTACTTGAGCCGTTGGGCTTGAACGACCGATTTGAGATCAAACAGGGCGCGTTCAAAAACTTCGTTGATTATAACGAAGTCGAAATCCTTGGCATGCGCCATCTCGATGGCGGCGTTTTGCAGGCGCAACTCGATGATGTCGGGGGCGTCTTCGCCCCTGCGCTCCAGGCGGGAGCGCAACTCCTCCCAACTGGGGGGCAGGATGAAAATCAGCACCGCATTGGCGTACATCTGGCGGATTTGCAAGGCGCCCTGGTAATCGATTTCCAGCACCACGTCCGCACCTTGTGCCATGCGCTCTTCGATCATTTTTTTGGAAGTGCCATAGCGTTGGCCGTGGACATGGGCCCATTCCACAAAGGCTCCGGCCAGCACCATGGCATCAAACTCTTGGTCCGAGGCGAAAAAGTATTCGCGACCGTGTTTTTCCTGGCCCCGGGGGGCACGGGTGGTGTGCGACACCGTCGGCTGCACGCGGGCGTCGAGCTCCATCAGGGCCTTGACCAGACTGGATTTGCCAGCCCCGCTGGGGGCCGCCACAACAAACAGGTTTCCGGGGTAATCCATGCAGGGCCTTTTCATTCGATGTTCTGGACTTGTTCACGCATTTGCTCGATCAGCACCTTCATGTCCACCGAAATGCGGGTCATTTCCAGCACGGCCGATTTGGAGCCCAGGGTGTTGGCTTCACGGTGCAATTCCTGGATCAGAAAGTCCAGCCGTTTGCCCATGTCACCACCCTTGTCCAGCAGGCGTGAAATTTCTTCCAGGTGCGAGCGCAGGCGTGTCAACTCTTCGGCCACGTCGATGCGGATGGCAAATGCGGTGGCTTCGGTCAGGGCGCGGTCTTTGGCCGCTTCGGGCAGATGGCTGCCATCGGCCAGGGCCATGGCGTCTTTCCAGCGCTCGAGAAAGCGCAGACGCTGTTGCTCCACCAACTGCGGCACCAGGGGGGCCGCCTGTTCGGCCAAGCCGCGCAGCTGGGCAATGTGGCTTTGCAGCATCTGGCTCAGTCGCGCACCTTCACGGGCGCGGGCTTCGTGCAAGGCATCGATGGCCTGTTGGGCCAGTTGCATCCAGGCGGCATCGTCGGCGACGCTGGGGCCGGAGCTGCCTGCAGTCATGCGCAGCACCTCGGCCACACTCAAACCCGCAGCGTCAGGCAGCCAGTCCCGGATCTTGTCCTGCAGGGCGGCGATTTTTTGCAGGGTCTGGTGCGCAGGGGCTTGCAGCGCAGCCGCGTCCCCCGAATCCTGGCTGGCGCGGACCTCCACCTTGCCGCGCTTGATCTGGCGGGTGATCAGCTCGCGAAGGCTGGGCTCGAGCTGGCGCAACTCTTCGGGCAGGCGAAACGACAGATCCAGAAAGCGGCTGTTGACCGAGCGGATCTCCAAACCCAGTCTGGCGCTGGCCGGCGGGTTGGCGGGCTGATCGCCGTCAGTGGCCAACGGGCTGTGTTGCACGCTGGCGTATCCGGTCATACTGTAAACTGGCATGGATTCTTTTCCTGAGGGCAGCGCGGTCCCAATTGGGTCTGAGCCCGGTGGGGGAGCGCTGCGAAGGGGTCGCAACGCGGGCGAACACCCGAGCGCGGATTATCGCAAACTCTCTGCTGGCCCCGTCCCTGCCTGCCTGCGCATTCGTTTTTTCACACCATGAACATGCCACTTTCTCCCGTCCGAACCGGTCGCGCCCACGATGCCTTGCGCCCGGTGCGCATCACCCGGGGCTACACGGTCCATGCCGAGGGCTCGGTCCTGATCGAATTTGGCCAGACCCGTGTTTTGTGCACCGCCTCCGTGGAGGAAAAAGTGCCTGGCCACAAAAAGGGCAGCGGCGAAGGCTGGGTCACGGCCGAATACGGCATGCTGCCCCGTGCCACCCACACCCGGGGCGACCGTGAGGCCGCGCGCGGCAAGCAAAGCGGCCGCACGCAAGAGATCCAGCGCCTGATTGGCCGCTCCTTGCGGGCGGTGTTTGACCTGAAGAAACTGGGCGAGCGCACTATTCACCTGGATTGCGATGTGCTGCAGGCCGATGGCGGCACACGCACTGCCAGCATCACGGGCGCATTTGTGGCGGCACAAGATGCCGTCAACTGGCTGATGGCCACCGGCAAGCTGAGCGAGACGCCCATCCTGGACCGCGTGGCGGCCATCTCGGTGGGCATGAAAAACGGCACCGCCTTGCTGGACCTGGACTACCCCGAGGACTCCGATTGCGACACAGACATGAACGTGGTGATGACCGGCGCAGGCCATTTTGTGGAAGTGCAGGGCACCGCCGAGGGTGTGGCCTTCACCCGGGTGGAGATGGAGCGCATGTTGGCCTTGGCCGAACAAGGTATTGCCCAGCTGGTGCAGCTGCAAAAGCAGGCACACGACGCGCCCCAGACCCTGAGCTTCAGCGCCTGAGCACCCGCCGTTCATGAAGATCGTTTTGGCCTCCAACAATGCGGGCAAACTGGCCGAGTTGCAGGCCTTGTTCGCGCCGCTGAACATGACACTGGTGCGCCAGTCCGAACTCCACATCCCCGAGGCCGAAGAGCCTTTCAGGACCTTTGTTGAAAACGCCCTGGCCAAAGCGCGCCATGCGGCCCAGCTGAGCGGCCTGCCCGCCTTGGCCGATGACGCAGGGCTGTGTGTGGATGCTTTTGGTGGCCAGCCGGGTGTGGACACGGCGTATTTCGCCACCCGCTTTGGTTACCCCAAAGGCGATGACCACAATGTGAGCGCGCTGCTGGAACAAATGCAGGGCATCACCTCCCGCCGCGCCGCCATGGTCAGCACCCTGGTGGCCTTGCGCAGCGCCGATGACCCCGAACCCCTGATCGCCGTGGGCCGGGTGGTGGGCGAGATCACCACCGAACGCCGAGGCCACAACGGTTTTGGTTTTGATCCGGTGATGTGGCTGCCCGAGTTTGGCAAGACTTTCGCAGAGCTGCCGACCGATGTGAAAAACGCCAACAGCCACCGGGGCCGTGCCGCCCAGGCCATGCTGGCCTTGATGCGCGAGCGCTGGCCAAGCGCGGCACCGGCATGAGCCCGACATGAACCCGATGTGGGATCCGGTGCACGCCATGCGTCCAGGTGTGCTGCAGTTGAAGAGCCTGCCCCCCTTGTCGCTGTATGTGCACCTGCCCTGGTGCATCCAGAAATGCCCCTATTGCGACTTCAATTCGCACGAATGGCGGGCCGGGGTGGACGCGCCATCCACCCAAGAGGCCTACATCGACACCCTCTTGAGCGACCTGGAGGCCAGCTTGCCGCTGATCTGGGGCCGCAGCATCCAGACCGTGTTTTTCGGCGGCGGCACGCCCAGCCTGTTTTCGCCCGAGGCCATCGACCGCCTGGTGTCCGGCATTCGGGCCCGGGTGCGCCTGGCCCCCGACGCCGAAGTGAGCCTGGAGGCGAACCCTGGCACCTTTGAAAAAGACCGCTTCAAGGCCTTTCGGCAAGCCGGCATCAACCGCCTGTCGATCGGTGTGCAGAGTTTTGACAATGCACACCTGAAAAGCCTGGGCCGGGTGCACGACCGGGATCAGGCCCTGGCGGCTGTGAGCGAGGCGGCGCAGGTGTTTGACACCTTCAACCTCGACCTGATGTACGCCCTGCCGGGACAGACCCTGGCAGGTCTGACGCAGGACATCCAGACCGCGCTGGCCTTTGCGCCACCGCACATCTCCATCTACCACCTGACGATCGAGCCCAACACGGTGTTCGCCAAGTACCCGCCCACTTTGCCCGAGGACGACTTGGCCTACGAGATGATGGACCGCATCACCGAACTGACCGCCTTGGCGGGCCTGGAGCGCTACGAAGTCTCGGCCTATGCCAAACCAGGCCACCGGTGCGCGCACAACCTGAACTATTGGCAGTTTGGGGATTACCTGGGCATTGGGGCCGGCGCGCACAGCAAGCTCAGTTTTGCGCACCGCGTGCTGCGCCAAGTGCGTTTTCGCGATCCCATGCTCTACATGCAGCAAGCCCGCAAGGGTGAGGCGGTCACGCAAAGCACCGAGGTGTCACGCCAGGACCTGCCCTTTGAGTTCATGCTCAATGCCTTGCGCTTGCGGGAGGGTTTTGACCTGGCCGATTATGTGGACCGCACCGGGCTGGCCGTGACCAGCATCCAGCAGGGGCTGCAGGCGGCTGAAAAAGCAGGGTTGATTGGCCGCGACCTGCACCGGGTGTGGCCAACCCCGAAAGGTTTTGACTTTTTGAG
>JAIXXW010000109.1 GCA_027490555.1 Comamonadaceae bacterium
CCGCTGGCCACCGACCTGATCGGCAACAACCTGGAGTTTGGCGTGTTCGTGCTCTCCAGCGGACTGCCGCACATCCGCAGCGGCAAGGTGGTGGCCCTGGGCACCAGCGAGAAGAACCGCTCCAGGGTCACGCCCGACATCCCTGCGCTGGCCGAGCACCCGGCCCTCAAAAACACCGACATCAGCACCTGGTTTGTGCTGATGGCGCCAGGCAAACTGCCGGAACCGGTGGCCGCCAAATTGAGAAAAGGCCTGGCCGATGCCCTGCAAAACCCTGAACTGCGCAGCAAGCTCGAAGCCTCCGGCTCGGCCGTGGCCCAGGGCGCGGTCGACATGAACAAGTTCCTGCGCGAGGAGACCGCCAAGTACCAGCGCATCGTTGACTTTGCCAAGATCCGCGAATGACAGCGCACACCTTCGACCTGCCCTGCCCCGACATCTCGATGTGGCGCCAGGGCAATACCGGCACCGAAGGCGTCTGGCATTTTGACTCGGGCCAGCCCGGTCGCCATGTGCTGATCAGCGCGCTGGTCCATGGCAACGAGCTGTGTGGCGCCTGGGCGATCAAGGGCCTGCTGGAAGCCGGTATCCGCCCGGCTGCGGGCCGGCTGACCCTGATGTTGGCCAACCTGGCCGCATTCGATCGCTTCGACGAGGCGAACCACGATGCCTCGCGCTTTGTCGACGAAGACATGAACCGCCAATGGCTGGACGAGCGCATCGCCGAGCCCCGCACGCTCGAGCGCCAGCGTGTGGCCGCCCTGGCCCCCTGGGTGCGCCAGGCCGACTGGGTGTTGGACCTGCATTCCATGCACGAGCCTGGGGCGCCCCTGCTGCTGACGGGCATCCAGCCGCGCAACCAGCAGCTGGCACGCCAGCTCGCCAACCCGGTGCACATCGTGGTCGACGCGGGCCACAAGGACGGTGTGCGCATGCGCGATTACGGGCGTTTTGGCCTGCCCGATGCGCAGGCGCCCGAGACGCGCTCGCTGCTGATCGAATGCGGTTTCCACGGCGATCCGGCCAGCCGCGATGTGGCGCGCGACATGTGCATCCGCTTTCTCGAAGCCGCTGGCCTGCTCTCGGCCCCGGCCTTGCAGGCGGCGCTGCCCGGCTGGCGGCTGCCCGACGCCCCGCAGCAATGGGCGCTGGAGGTCACCGGGCCGGTGGTCGCGCGCAGCCAGACATTCCGATTCAGCCAGCCCTTCACCGGGCTGGAATGCATCCCCCGGGCGGGCACGGTGATTGGCGACAACGATGGCGAGCCCGTCACCACGCCCTACGACGACTGCGTGCTGGTCATGCCCTCGGTGCGCCAGGCGCGCGCGGGCGTGACGGTGGTGCGGTTTGCCCGCCGCCGGCCCCTGTAGCCCTCGCCGGCAAAAGAAAACCCGCAAAGCGGCAGCTGTTGCGGGTGGTTTTGGGGGTGGCACCAGGGCGGTGCCACCGGGGGGGCCGGTGGCCTCAGGCCATGGCCACGGCGATGAATGCCAGCAGGAAAATCAGCAGGGCGCCAGCGGCCGGAATGACCACGGGGATGTGCTTGACCACGTTCTCCACGGGATCGTCGGATGTGTGTGTGTCGTTGTGAGCAGACATGATGGACCTCGAAACAAGAATGCGCGTATTGTAGCCAAGCCCCGCTGGCGGGCCGCTGACAGCCCGGCTCACATCAGGGCATAGGTGGTGCTGGCCCGAAACACGCTCTTGCCGTCCTCGGCCCCGGCCAGGTCGATCTCGCCAAAGGCCAGGCTCTTGCCCACCCGCAGGACCCGCGCCGTGACGAGGGCGTCCTGGCCCGACAGGGGCTTCATGAAGCTGCTCGACAGCTGCACCGTGCTGCACGGCCGGAACTGTCCAAAGTGCTGGATCAGCGCCAGCACCATGGCCGTGTCGGCCGCCGCCATCATGGCCTGGCCACACAAGATGCCGCCCACCCGCGAGAGTTGATCGCTTTGCGGCAGGCGCAGCGTGACGCTGTCCGCACCGCTGCGCTCCACCTTCAGGTTCAGGGCCTGCACCCAGGGCGCAAACAGTTCGGACAGGGCGTCTTGCAGGTGGCGGTGGTCGGTGTTCATGCCCGCAGTTTATCCAGTCCGTGCTTTGCCTTGGCCTGCAAATCGAAGGCCCTTGGGTGCACGGGAAAGTCTCTTTATACTGACCAGACCCACCCGCATCGACCACCTCCAACACACCCCCATGGCTTCATCGGTTCTTGTTCTGGGCGCCGGCATGGTCGGCACCTGTACCGCCTTGCACCTGCAAGCACGCGGCTGGGATGTGGTGCTCGTGGACCGCCGCGCACCGGGCCAGGAAACCTCCTGGGGCAATGCAGGCCTGATCCAGCGCGAAGCGGTCGAGCCCTATGCTTTTCCGCGCGACTTCGACACCTTGGCGGATGTCTTGGCAGGCCGTGGCGCCCAAGTCCATTGGCATGCCCGTGGCCTGTGGCAGATGGCCGGGCCCTTGCGGCGTTATTACAAAAATTCTCACCCGACATGGCACGCCCGGGCCAGCGAGGCCTACAGCCGACTGATCGCGCACGCCAGCGATGAACACGAGGCGCTGATCACGGCCTCGGGCGCGCATGCGCTGGTCAAGCGGGACGGATTCCGTTTCGTGTTCCGCACGCCCCAGGCGCATGCCGAGGCGGTGCGCCGCGCCGAGCGATTGCACGACCATTTTGGTGTGCGCCACCAGGCCGAAAGCGCCGATCAGCTGGCGCAGGCCGAACCTGCCTTGCGCATGCCGCTGGCCGGTGCGGTGCACTGGCTGGATTCCTGGGCGGTGAGCCACCCCGGTGCTTTGGTGCAGCGTTATGCCGATCTGTTGGTGGCGCGGGGTGCGCGCTGTTTGACCGGTGATGCCCGCAGCTTGCAGGCCCAAGGTGCTGGCTGGTCGGTGCAGACCACCGAAGGGCGTGTGGAGGCCGGGCAGGTGGTGCTGGCCCTGGGGCCTTGGGCCGACCCGTTCATCCGCCGCTGGGGTTACCGCTTCCCCTTGTTTGTGAAGCGGGGCTACCACCAGCATTACCGTTGTCCGGCGCGGCTGCGCCAGCCGGTGCTCGATGCCGAACGGGGCTATGTGCTGGCGCCGATGCAGCAAGGCCTGCGCCTGACCACCGGGGCCGAATTCGCGCCCCTCGATGCCGCCCCCACCCCGGTGCAACTGGTCAAGGCCGAAGCCCTGGCGCGTGAGTTGCTGGACCTGGGCGAGGCCTTGCCCGAGCCGCCCTGGCTGGGCGCGCGGCCCTGCACCGCCGACATGCTGCCGGTGATGGGCCCGGCACCGCAGCACCCGGGCCTGTGGTTCAACTTCGGGCATGCCCACCAGGGCTTCACGCTGGGGCCGGTGGCCGGCCGCCTGCTGGCCGAGATGCTGGAGGGTGGCCGCACCTGGATCGACCCTGCGCCTTACTTGCCATCGCGCTTTGTCTGAAGTGTGGCCGCCCAGAGCGGGCCCGCCCGGGGCCGGCGCTCAGAGCACGCGGTAAAAGCTCAGGAACACCCCGTCGGGCGCACGCCGGCCCGTGCCGATGAACTGGCTTTCGCTCAACCAGGCCCAGGCCGGCGTGGTGGCCTCGAGTTTGGGCTGGCAGCGGAAATACACCTCGTCGGGGTGGACCGGTTGGCCGTTCATGATGCGCTGTGAATTTTCCAAAGAGGCCACGCGCAGCGCGGTGTTCTGCACGAACACCCGGCTGCCGTCGTCGAGCTCGATCACATAGCGCGCGTCCAGGTGGGCCTGCGTGCCTCCGCCCAGAATCAGCTGAAAGTCGGCCCCACCGGCCAGCACCTTGCCGTTCAGTCGGGGGCCGGTCACGCTGCCACCGGTGATCGGGATCATGCGGCGCATGCCGGCGGGGGTGTGGCCGACTTCAACGGGTTGAGCGATGGTCACGGCCAGATCGCACAGGTGTTCCAGCGTGGGGGGTGGCAGGGTCATGGGGCGGTCTCCGGGTCAAGGGGTGTGCATTCGCAGGCAGGGGCGTGTGGCCGTGCTTCAGGGGGGTGGGCTCTGGGTGTTGCCCATCCAGGCGGTCAGTGACGAGCGCATGGCCTCTTCCACCGACATGTCCAGCACCTGCACCCATTCGCGCGGCACGAACACGGTGTAGCCGCCGATCATGTAACCCATGGGCAGGTAGACCGCCACATGCTGGCGGGTCTGCGCGTCCAGCCGCAGGTCGGCCAGGCTCTGGCGCGTCACCAGGCCGATGATGGACAGCTCGCTGTCCGGCTTTTTCAGCAGCACCACCTGCTGCGCGCCCTGCTCGTTGGGTGAGAAATAGTCGGCAAAACTCTTGAGCGAGGAATAAATGCTTTTGACCAGCGGCAAATTGGTGAAGGGCAACTCCACCCAGCCGATCACCCGTTTCATGAAGGGCTGCGACACCAGAAAACCGAGCACCAGGATCAGCGCCGTGCCCAGCAAAATGCCCAGGCCCGGCAGGTAAAAATCGCCCGTGAGCGGGCGCAGCACGTGCATGGCCGAACCTTCAACCCAGCGCACAAACAGGTACAGCACGTACACCGTCAGACCGACCGGCAAGAAAGTGATCAGGCCACGGAAGAAATAGGCGTAAAGGCGTTTCATGGGGCCGATTGTGACCGCTCGCTCAAGTGCCGCAAACAATGGGGAAAAGTGGCGTCCGGCTTCTGTGTTTTCCAGGGTCCTCGGACTCGCGCTTTAATACGGGACTGCGTGACCCCGCGCACACCGATGGCTCTTCCGATTGGATTCATGCTTTCCACCCAAGACAAAACCCGCATCGACGACACCCGCATCGCTTCGGTGCGCCCCCTCATGACGCCCGCCCTGCTCGAAGAGCGGCTGCCCGCCTCGCCCGCGCACCTGGCCCTGGTGGAGCGCTCCCGGCAAGACATCTCGAACGTGTTGCAAGGCCGGGACGACCGCCTGGTGGTGGTGGTCGGGCCCTGCTCGATCCACGACCACGACCAGGCCGTCGCCTACGCCCGCTTGCTCAAGGCCGAAGCCGACCGGCATGCGCAGGATCTGCAGATCGTGATGCGCGTGTACTTTGAAAAGCCTCGCACCACCGTGGGCTGGAAGGGCTACATCAACGACCCGCACCTGGACGGCAGTTTCGCCATGAACCAGGGGCTGGAGATGGCGCGCAAGTTGTTGCTCGACATCCTCGACCTGGGCTTGCCGGTGGCCACCGAGTTCCTGGACCTGCTCAGCCCGCAGTACATCAGCGACCTGGTCAGCTGGGGCGCGATCGGTGCCCGCACCACCGAAAGCCAAAGCCACCGCCAGCTCGCCAGCGGCCTGTCGTGCCCGGTGGGCTTCAAGAA
>JAIXXW010000362.1 GCA_027490555.1 Comamonadaceae bacterium
CTGTTGCAGCGCCACCGCCACTCGGGCATGGTGCATGCCCATGTGCTGCGCGGCAAGTGGCTGTACCTGGAGCACGACTGGGTGGCCGAGGAGGGCAGCTATGTGTTCGAGCCACCGGGTGAGACCCATACCCTGGTGGTGCCCGACGATTGCCAGGACATGGTGACGATGTTCACTGTGCATGGCGCGCTCATGTATGTAGACACCCAGGGCCATGCCACGGGTTACGACGATGTCTTCACACGCATTGAAAAGTACCGGGCCCACTTCGAGGCGGTCGGTCTGGGCGCGGACCACGTCAAGCGCTTCATGCGCTGAGCAGCAGCCCCTGCCATGAAAAAACCGCCCTGACGGGCGGTTTTTTGTGGGCCAGCCCAGGGGCGCTTCAAAGGGGCTTTTTGATCCAGTTGGCGATCTCGCCAATGATGCCGCGGCGGAAGGCCAGCACGCACACCACAAAGATCACGCCCTGCACGATGGTCACCCAGGCACCGAGCTGGGCCAGGTAGTTTTGCATGCTCACGATCACGGCAGCGCCTGCGACCGGCCCAAACAATGTGCCCATGCCGCCCACCAGGGTCATGAGCACCACTTCGCCCGACATGGACCAGTGCACATCGGTCAATGAGGCCAGCTGGAACACCAGGGACTTGGTGGCACCGGCCGTGCCCGCCAGGGCGCCCGAGATGACAAAGGCCAGGAGTTTGAATTTGTCGGTGTCGTAGCCCAGCGAGGTGGCGCGGTCCTGGTGTTCGCGGATCGCTTTGAGGATCTGGCCGAATGGCGAATGGATGACGCGCCAGATGAACAAGAAGCCCGCGATGAAGATGGCGAACACGAACATGTACATGTTCATGTTGTCGGACAGATCGATGAAGCCAAACAGTTGGCCGCGTGGCACGCTTTGGATGCCGTCTTCACCGCCGGTGAACGGCGCCTGCAGCGAGAAGAAAAAGATCATCTGTGCCAGCGCCAAGGTGATCATCGCGAAGTAAATGCCCTGGCGGCGAATCGCCAAAGAGCCCACCACATAAGCCAGCACCAGCGAACACAGCGTGCCAAACAGGACGGCCAGCTCGGGGTTGAAGCCCCAGACCTTGGCGGCGTGGGCAGACGCGTAGCCCGCGCTGCCCAAAAACATGGCGTGGCCAAAGGACAGCAGACCGCCGAAGCCCAAAAGCAGGTTGAAGGCGCAGGCAAACAGCGCGAAGCACATGACCTTCATCAGGAAGATCGGGTAGACCCAGATGGGGGCGATGGAAAAAGCCAGCACCATGATGGCAAACGCCACCCAAAGAGACCGGGAGGATGAGGAGGTCGCAGAGGCAATTGCAGAGTTCGACATGGTGCTTTACTTCTGGGTACCGAACAGGCCGGCGGGCTTGATGAGCAGAACGATGGCCATGATCACGAAGATCACGGTGGAAGAAGCTTCCGGATAGAACACCTTGGTCAGGCCCTCGATCAGGCCCAGACCGAAACCGGTGACGATGGCCCCCATGATGGAGCCCATGCCGCCGATCACCACCACCGCAAACACCACGATGATCAGATCAGCCCCCATGGTGGGGTTGACTTGGTAGATGGGGGCGGCCATGACGCCCGCCAGGGCGGCCAGGCCCACGCCAAAGCCATAGGTCAGGGTGATCATGCGGGGCACATTGATGCCAAAGGACTGCACCAGGCTGGGGTTCTCGGTGGCCGCCCGCAGGTAGGCGCCCAGTTTGGTGCGTTCAATCACATACCAGGTGGCCAGGCACACCACCAGCGATGCGACGATGACCCAGGCCCGGTATTTGGGCAGGAACATGAAGCCGGTGTTGATGGCACCCTTGAACACTTCGGGCACCGGATAGGGCATGCCCGAGGAGCCGAATTCGTGTCGGAACAAGCCCTGGATGATGAGCGCCAGTCCGAAAGTCAGCAGCAGGCCATACAGGTGGTCCAGCTTGTACAGCTGCTTGAGCATGGTGCGCTCAATGAGCACCCCTGTGGCGCCCACCACGATCGGTGTGACGGCCAGGGCCACCCAATAGTTCATGCCCAGATGCTGCAAGCCCAGGTAGGCCACAAAGGCGCCCAGCATGTACTGGGCGCCGTGGGTGAAGTTGATGATGTTGAGCAGGCCGAAGATCACCGCCAGGCCCAGTGAGAGCAGCGCATAAAACGAACCGTTGATCAGTCCGATCAGCAATTGCCCAAACAGGGCTTGCGAGGGGATGCCAAAAATTTCCATGGCGGTGACTTTGGTTAACTCAGGACAGAGGGTTTACTTTTTGACCAGCGGGCAATCGCTCTCGGACAGCGGGCGGAAAGCCTCGTTGGCCGGGATGGTGGCCACCAGCTTGTAGTAGTCGTAAGGGCCCTTGGACTCGGAAGGCTTCTTCACCTCGAACAGGTAAGCGGGGTGGATCTTGCGGCCATCGGCACGCACCACACCCTTGCCGAACAAGGGGTCGTCGGTGGGCAGCTCTTTCATCTTCTCAGCGACTTTGGTGCCATCGTCGGTCTTGGCCGCTTCCACGGCCTTGAGGTAATGCAGCACGCTGGAGTAGACCCCGGCTTGCACCATGGACGGCATCTTGCCGTTGTTGGCGGCAGCGAAGCGGCGTGACCAGGCGCGGGTCTGGTCGTTCAGGTCCCAATAGAAGGTTTCGGTCAACATCAGGCCTTGGGCCACGTTCAGGCCCAGGGAGTGCACATCGGGCAGGAACACCAGCAGGCCCGCCAGGTTCTGGCCGCCGCGGGTGATGCCGAATTCGGCGGCTTGCTTGATCGAGTTGGTGGTGTCACCCCCGGCGTTGGCCAGGCCAATGATCTTGGCTTTGGAGGCTTGGGCTTGCAGCAAGAAGGAGGAGAAGTCTTGTGTGGGGAAAGGGGTGCGGACCTTGCCCACCACACGGCCGCCGTTCTTGGTGACCACGGCCTCGGTGTCACGCTCCAGGGCGTGGCCGAAAGCGTAGTCGGCGGTCAGGAAGAACCAGGTGTTGCCGCCGTTTCGGACAATCGCCCGGCCGGTGCCGTTGGCCAGCATCCAAGTGTCATATGCCCAGTGGATGGTGTTGGCGTTGCAGGCCCTGCCCGACAGGTCGGAGGTGGCAGAACCAGAGTTGACGGTGAGCTTGCCTTTTTCGCGGGCGATCTGCGCCACGGCCAGACCGACCGAGGAGGTGGGCACGTCGGCGATCATGTCGACCTTGTCGGTGTCGAACCACTGGCGGGCAATGTTGGAGCCCACGTCGGGTTTGTTCTGGTGGTCTGCGCCGACCACCTCGACCCTGAGCCTGGAGCCGGTGGCCTTGATGTAGTCTTCCACCGCCATGCGGGCGGCCGACAGCGAGCCTGGACCGGTGATGTCGGAGTACAGACCCGACATGTCGTTGAGCACGCCGATCTTGACGATGCCGTCAGAAATCTGCGCTTGGGCGGCACCGCCAAATGCACAGGCCGCAGCGGCGGCAAGGGTGAGAAGTTTGCGTTTCATGGTGTTGTCTCCTGGTTGAAAAATCAGACGCCGAGGTACTCGTTGAGCATGCCCATCTTGTCGGACAGCTCAGCCGCAGTGAAGCCCTCCACGATTTGTCCGTGCTCCATGACATAGAAGCGGTCGGCCAGCGGGGCGGCAAAGCGGAAGTTTTGTTCGACCATGATGATGGTGTAACCCTTGGCCTTGAGGGACTTGATCATGCGGGCCAGGGCCTGCAC
>JAIXXW010000171.1 GCA_027490555.1 Comamonadaceae bacterium
ACCTTGGTGTGCAGGCCCTGGCCCATTTCGGTGCCGCCGTGGTTCACGCGCACGCTGCCGTCGGTGTAGACCGAGACGACCGCACCGGCCTGGTTGAACTGCGTGGCGGTGAAGCTGATCCCGAACTTGACGGGCGTGAGGGCCAGGCCTTTTTTGATCACAGTGGACTGGGCATTCCAGTCGCCGATCGCCTGTCGCCGGGCTCGGTAGTCGCAGCGCTCGGCCAGCTGCGTCATCAGCGGCTGCAGGATGTTGTCCTCCACCTTCATGCCGTAAGGCGTGGTGTCGCGCTTGTTTTCACCATCCGCCACACCATACAGGTTGGCCAGGCGCACATCCAGCGCATCGAGTCCCAGGTGTCGGGCGATGTCGCCCATCACCGTCTCGATCAGCAGCACGCCTTGCGGTCCGCCAAAGCCGCGAAACGCGGTGTGGCTCTGGGTGTGGGTTTTGCAGCGGTGGGAAGTGATCTGCAGGTCACTCAGGAAATACGCGTTGTCGGTGTGGAAGATCGCGCGGTCGGCCACCGGGCCGCTCAGGTCGGCGCTGTGACCGCAGTGCACCAGCTGCACCGAATCCAGGGCCAGCACGCGGCCCTGTGCGTCAAAACCCACCTGCCAGTCGTGGCTGAAGGGGTGGCGTTTGCCGGTGATCAGGATGTCGTCGCCCCGGTCCAGCCGCATCTTCACGGGCCGACCAAACTTGCGCGCGGCCAGCGCGGCCCACACGGCCAAATGCCCGGCTTGCGTCTCCTTGCCACCAAAGCCGCCGCCCATGCGCCGGCACACCACACGCACCTGCGACAGCGGGATGTGCAGCGCGTGCGCCACCCAGTGCTGCACCTCGCCCGGGTGTTGCGTGCTGCTGTGGATCAGCCAGTGGCCGTTGTCTTGCGGCATGGCATAGGCGATCTGGCTTTCCAAATAAAAGTGTTCTTGCCCGCCCACCTCGAGCGTGCCTTGCAGGCGGTGGGGGGCTTGGGCCAGTGCCTGCTGTGCATCGCCGCGCTGCACCGTGACCGGGGGCAGCACAAAGCTGCCCGCTTGCAGGGCTTGGCGGGCGTGCAGCAGGGGGGGCTGTGGGCTGGTTTGCAGCCGCAGCTGGCGGGCCGCCCAGCGCGCCTGGGTGTGGCTGTGACCCAGCACCAGGCCCATCACCTGGCCCACATGCATCAGCTGCGGCCCGGCAAAGATCGGCTCGTCGTGCACGAAAGTGGCCAGCAGCGGATCGCCCGGGATGTCTGGCGCGGTGACGGTGCCCACCACGCCGGGCGCGGCCAGCACCGCTTGCAGGTCCATGGCGATCAGCTGGGCGTTGGCCACCGGGCTCATCAGCGGTGCGGCGTGCAGCGTGCCCTCCACCAGCGGCAGGTCGTCGATGTAGCTGGCGCGGCCTTGCACCTGCGCGGTGGCGCTTTCGTGGAAGCGGTGGGTGCTGGCGCTTGGGGCATTTGTCTTCATGCGAGCTCCTCCAGGCGCACCGAGCGTTGCCCGGTGCTCTCTAGCCAGGCGCGGCGCAGCAGCTGGGCCAGGATCTGGCGGCGGTAATCGGCGCTGGCGCGCAAATCGCTGAGCGGAGAAAACTCATCCGCAATGGCGGACTGGGCGGCTTGCAACGTGGCTTCGTACCAAGGCTGGCCGATCAGCGCGGCCTCGGTCTTGTGTGCACGCGCGGGCGTGGCGGCCACACCGCCCGCGCCGATGCGCGCGGCCGTGATGCGCCCCGCATCCACCTGCAGTTGCACCGCCAGGCACACGGCCGAGATGTCGTCTTCCTGCCGCTTGGACACCTTGTACGCGCCCAGCCATTCGCCGGGGGCAGGGCGGGGCACCACCACCCAGGCCAGCACCTCGTCCGGCGCCAAGAGGCTTTGGCAGTAAGTGGTGTAAAACCGCTCCAGCGGCACATGGCGGTGCACCGCCCGCCCTTGTCGCCAGGTCATCAGCACCACCTGCGCGCCCAGCGCGATCAAGAGCGGCATGCTGTCCCCAATCGGCGAGCCGTTGGCCACATTGCCGCCCAGCGTGCCCGACTGGCGCACCGGCCAGCCGGCAAAGCGCTCGCCAAAGGGCGCGATCACCGGCCGGTCCTCGGCCAGGGCATCGAACGCGTCTTGCAAATTCACCGCCGCGCCGATGGCGATGTGCTGTGGGTACTGTTCCACCCGGCGCAGCTCGGCCACGCGGCTCAGGTCGATGATCTGCGGCATGTGGCGCAGGCCCTGGGTGATCCAGAGCCCGGCATCGGTGGCCCCGGCGATCAGCTGCGCCTGGGGGTGCTGGGCCCGCGCTTGCAACAAAGCGTTCAGTCTGCGGGGGCGCAGGTAAGCGTCACCGCTGGGGGGGCTGGCTGCCAGCTGCTGCAAGGCTGCCACGATGGGCTTGTCGTCCACCGCCTGCGCCGGATCGGCCTGCAGGCTGCAGGCGGCCTGCACGATGGGCCGGTAGCCGGTGCAGCGGCACAGGTTGCCCGACAGCGCCTGGTGTGCCTGGTGGCTGTCCACAGCCTGGCCCTGGGCCACGGTGCGCTGGTACAGCGCAAACAGGCTCATCACAAAACCCGGCGTGCAAAAACCGCATTGCGAGCCGTGGCATTCGACCATGGCCTGCT
>JAIXXW010000230.1 GCA_027490555.1 Comamonadaceae bacterium
GCCCAGCCTTGCGGGTCCACGCTCACGGCGGTGCGCAGGTACACGTCCATGTCGGTGGAGCCCTCGGGGCCCATGTCGTCCCACCAGTTGATGAAGTTGGGCTGCCACTGCTCGAGCGCGCGTTGCAGCGTGCGGTCTTCCGACAGGTTGACGTTGTTGGGGATTTTTTCGCTGTAGTTGATACCGGACATGTGATTCTCCAGAAATGAAAGCTGCGGTGGGGTCAAATTTCGGTTGCAGCGCGGACCACCGGGAACCGCACCGCACAACTTCAAAACATCAAACGCGGTTCAAGTCGAAGCTGACTTTTTCGCCCTTGCCATAAACCTTCAGGGCGCCTTTTTCGCCGACGGCGTTGGGGCGCTGGAAGATCCAGTTTTGCCAGGCGGTCAGGCGGCCAAAAATGCGGGTCAGCATGTTTTCCTTCTGGGCGAAACGCAGGTTGGCTTCCAAGCCGGTCAGCGCGTCGGGCGACATGGCCGCGCGCTCTTCCAGCGCCAGGCGGATCTCGTCGGCCCAGTCGATGTCGTCCGGCGCGGCCGTGACCAGGCCCAGGGCCAGGGCCGCGTCTGCGTCGAGGGCCTGGCCGATGGCGCCGCGTGCGGCTTCCATGGCAGGCACTTCTTCGTAGAAACGGCGCTGCAGGCGGGTCTGGTCGTTGACCATGGGGAAGAAACCAAAGTTCATTTCGTTCAGCTGGATCTTGGGTGCTTTGGCTTCGTCGTCGGGCAGTGCCAGCATGTAGGCACGGTCGGCGCAGAAAGCCAATTCCGCGAGTGTGCCGACAAAACAAGTCCCTTCTTCAATCAAGGCAAACAGGCTGCGCGAAGTCACGTCCATGCGGGCCAGGGTGCGGCGCAGGTGGCCGATGGTCTCGCGGACAAACCAGTGGTCCTTGTTGGCCAGCATGGTGGCGTCAGAGGCCAACACGGCTGCCGCATCGCCCGAGGTCTTGATGACCCAGGTGCCGATGTCGAGTTCGTTGGTGCGCATGTGCAAGATGGCGTCGTCGAGTTCACGCACCATCTGCAGGGGCCACCAGTTCACACCCGCGGCTTCGATGCCGGCGATGTCGGTGGGCTGTGCCGTGCTGGGGGCCTTGACGGTGAAGGTGGCAATGCGTTTGGCGCGGTCGATCTCGACGGCCACATGGGTGTAGCGCAGGCTGTCGGCCGCGATGGTGCGGTTGATCGGTGTGAGTTCCACACCCTTGGCGCCCACGGGGCGGCTGCTGCCTGCGGCCAGCTTGGCGGCGCGGGCTTTGACCACATCCTTGAACACAGCCGGCTTGGCGATCGCGTCGACCAGGCGCCAGTCCACGGCTTTTTGACCGCGCACACCTTCCACGCTGGTGCAGAAAATGTCGGCCAGGTCGTGGCGCACATGGCGCTTGTCGGTCACGCGGGTCAGACCGCCGGTGCCGGGCAACACGCCGAGCAGGGGCACCTCGGGCAAGGACACGGCGCTGGAGCGGTCGTCGACCAACACGATGTCGTCGCAAGCCAGGGCCAGCTCATAGCCGCCGCCCGCGCAGGCGCCGTTCAGGGCAGCGACAAATTTCAGGCCGTCGTGCTTGCTGGAGTCTTCGATGCCATTGCGGGTTTCGTTGGTGAATTTGCAGAAATTGACTTTCCAGCCGTGGGTCGACACGCCCAGCATGAAGATGTTGGCACCGGAGCAGAACACGCGGTCACGCGCGCTGGTCACCACCACGGTGCGCACTTCGGGGTGTTCGAAGCGGATGCGCTGCAGGGCGTCATGCAACTCGATGTCCACGCCCAGGTCGTAACTGTTGAGCTTGAGCTTGTAGCCAGGGCGGATGCCCGCGTCTTCGTTGATGTTGATCGACAAGGTCGCGATCTCGCCATCAAAGGCCAGTTGGATGTGCTTGTATTGCGAGGGGTGGGTCTGGTAATCCACCTGGGTTGCTGCTGTGGTCATGGCTGTCTCCGTGTGAGGGGATGGGTTGGGTGTCGGTCAAAAATGCATTGCGCTGCAGGTTGACCTGAAGTTTAGTGCATGCGATTCGAGGCGGCAATATGCACTTTAATTCATTTTATAGGTATTAACCCTAGGAATCCGACACTGCACCGGCCTCAAGCGGGCCAAGCCAGGTGATGCCGCACCGAGGACCGCAAGGCGTCAAAGGCCTGGTCTTCGCTGCGGCCACTGGTGTTGATGGCCAAATCGGCTTTGGAATAAAAGGCCGCGCGTCCTTCCAGGATGCGCTTGAGGTCTTCCATCGCCTCGCGGCTGGCGGCCATGGGCCGCATGTCACCTTGGGCGGCCACACGCCCCATGTGGTCGGCCGCATCGGCCTGCAGCCAGACGGTGGTGCAGTGCGACAGCAGCAGGTTGAAGTTGGCCGAGTCCGAGACCAGCCCCCCCGGGGTGGCGATGACGACTTCGGGGTAAATCTGGATCGCCTCCTCGAGCGCCCGACGCTCGTAACGGCGGTAGGCGTTGGCACCGTACAGGTTGTGGATCTCGCTGATCTGGCAACCGGCAAACTGCTCGATCTCGCGGCTGAGCTCGATGAAGGGAAAGCCCAGATCGTCGGCCAGGCGCTGGCCCAGCGCGGTCTTGCCCGCGCCGCGCAAGCCGATCAGGGCGATGCGGGTCTTGCGCTCTTGCGCATTGCCGCCTTCGCCAAACATTTCGCCCAGCTGCACCCGGGCACGGCGCAAATCGGCCTCGTTGCGCTTGGACAGCAGCTCGCGGATCAACAGCCACTCGGGCGAACGGGTGGTCACGTCGCCCAGCAGTTCGGCCAGCGAGCACTGCAAGGCCTGGGACACCTGCAACAGCACCAAGACCGAGACGTTGCCCGTGCCGTACTCCAGATTGGCCAGATGGCGTTCGGACACCTCGGCGGCCACCGCCACGGCGCGGCGCGTCATGCCCTTGCGCGAGCGCAAATTGCGCACGCGCTCACCCAGCGCCTCCAGGAACGGGCTGCGTTTGGTATCCGTCCCGGACGGCGCCAACAACTGGGACTCTTGGGATGCCATGTTCCACCTTTGCATCAATATTAGGGAAAACCCTTGGATTTAAGCCCACCCAAAACATGCACTTTAATGCATACTGGCGAGCACGCACAATAGTGCATCAATCGCAGTTTATACCGCCAACGGGACCCGAAGAACAATTTTTTGTGCAGAGCCTGGCAGACATGGGCCCTGCACGAGCCCTGGAAAGCACCCCATGACCACCGCATTGCTCCCCAACTTTTTCGCAGGCCGCTGGCAAACCGGCAGCGGCGCGGGCACGCCCCTGTTCGATCCTGTGCTGGGCACCGAACTGGCCCGCGTGTCGAATGCAGGCATCGACCTGGCCGAAGGCTTTGCTTTTGCGCGGGAACACGGCGGCGCAGCCTTGCGCGCCCTGAGCTACGGCCAGCGTGCGGGCCTGCTGGCCGGCATCGTCGACGTGCTGCAGGCGCACCGAGAGGCCTACCACGAGATCGCCACCGCCAACAGCGGCACGGTCGCCAAGGATTCGGGCGTGGACATTGACGGGGCCATCTTCACGCTCGGCTTTTTCGCCAAGCAAGGCGCAGCCCTGGGCGATGCCCAACTCTTGCTCGACGGCCAGCGCATCCGCATGGGGAAAGACCCGGCCTTCCAGACCCAACACATCCAGGTGCCCACACAGGGCGTGGCGCTGTTCATCAACGCCTTCAACTTCCCCAGCTGGGGCTTGTGGGAAAAAGCCGCGCCGGCCCTGCTCTCGGGCGTGCCGGTCATCGTCAAGCCGGCCACCGCCACCGCCTGGCTGACCCAGCGCATGGTGAAGGACGTCGTCGATGCGGGCATCTTGCCCGTGGGCGCTTTGTCGGTCATTTGCGGCTCATCCGCAGGCCTGATGGACCCGCTGCAGGCCTTTGACGTGGTCAGCTTCACCGGCTCGGCCGAAACCGGCCGGATCATCCGCAGCCACCGCGCCGTGACCGAGCTGTCGGTGCGCTGCAACATCGAGGCCGACAGCCTGAACAGCGCCCTGCTCTCGCCCACCGCCACCGCCGACAGCGAAGCCTTCCAACTGCTGGTGGCCGAAGTCGCCCGCGAGATGACCGTCAAATCGGGCCAGAAATGCACCGCCATCCGCCGGATCTTTGTGCCGCGTGCCCTGTACAAGGCGGCTGCCGAAGCCATTGGCGCACGCCTGGCCAAAACCACCGTGGGCAACCCACGCAACCCCGCCGTGCGCATGGGCGCCCTGGTCAGCCAGGTGCAAAAAGCCAGCGTGCTGGCCGGGCTGGCGCAGTTGCAAACCGAAGCCACGGTGCTGTCCGATGGCGCTGCCGCAGGGCTGGTCGACGCCGATGCGTCCAGCGCCTGCGTGGCCCCGGTGCTGCTGGGCACCGAATCGCCCATGAGCGCCCAGGTGCTGCATGCGGTCGAGGTGTTCGGCCCGGTGGCCACCCTCATGCCCTACGACCACATCGACGAGGCCTATGCCATGATCCGCCGCGGCGAAGGCTCGCTGGTGTGCTCGGTCTACAGCGAAGACCCGGCGTTCACCGCGCAAGCCTCGGTGGCGCTGGCCAGCAGCCATGGCCGGGTGCATGCGATTTCGCCCGATGTGGCGGCCCTGCACAGCGGCCACGGCAATGTGATGCCCATGAGCCTGCATGGCGGCCCTGGCCGTGCCGGTGGCGGCGAAGAACTGGGTGGCCTGCGCGCACTCCATTTCTACCATCGCCGCAGCGCAGTGCAAGGCAGCGCGCTGGCCCTGGACCGATTGACTGCACAGGGGGCGACCCTGCCCCTTTGATCCGGCCACAGGCCGATGCCAGGGCCGCCGCCATCCCCCTCAACAAAACAACACTGCAACACAGACCCCCGAGGAGACAAACATGACCCCCACCGTGAACCCACCCAGCACCGACTTCAACTTCGCACAGCACCTGATCGCCAGCAACGCCGCACGCGCCGGCAAGACGGCCCTGATCGACGACGTGGGCTCGCTCACCTATGGCCAGATGAGCGAGCAGATCCGCCGATTTGCCGGCGGTCTGCAGGCCCTGGGCCTCAAGCGCGAAGAACGTGTGCTGCTGCTCATGCAAGACAGCAGCGACTGGGTGGTCGCCTTTTTGGGCGCGCTGTACGCGGGCGTGGTGCCGGTGGCGGTCAACACCTTGCTCACAGCCGAGGACTATGCCTTCATGCTGAGCAACAGCCGCGCCCAGGCCGCTCTGGTCTCGGGCGCGCTGCTGCCCACCTTGCAAAGCGCGCTGGACCTGGTCAAGACCGAGGTGCGCCAGGTGGTGGTCTCGCGCCCCACCGGCGCTCTGGCGCAGGGCCAATTCAACATGGCCGAGCTGGTGGCCCAGAACCCGCCCGTGTTGCCCGCCCAGACCCTGGCCGATGAACCGGCCTTCTGGCTGTATTCGTCCGGCTCCACCGGCAAGCCCAAGGGCACGGTGCACAGCCAGGGCAAC
>JAIXXW010000261.1 GCA_027490555.1 Comamonadaceae bacterium
CAGACCTCGTTCATGGCCGCGATGTCGCCGATGTCTTTCAGGTAAATCTGGGTGCGCAGGATGCGGGTTTTGTCGCTGCCGCTTTCGGCCAGCCGCTGCTCGATCTGGCGCAGCACATCGGCGGTCTGGCTGCGGATGTCGGTGGCCGCGCACTCAGGCACCATGCCCGCCAGATAGACCACCCCATCAAAGATGGCCGCCTCGCTGTAACGGGCCGCGACATGCAGCCTCTGGATGTCGGTGTTCATGCTTTTTTGCTCCCCAAGCGGGACTCGGTGCCCGCCAGCAGGCGTTGGATGTTTTCGCGGTGGCGCCAGATCAAGAGCAAGGCCATGACCGCCAGGCAAAGCACCTCCTTGACCGAAGCCTGCCAGACCACCCCGTCGCCCAGCAGGTAAAAAAATGGCGCAAACACCGCCGCGACCATGGAAGCCAGGGACACATAGCGGCTGAAATACACCACGATGGCAAAGCTCAGCAAGGTGGCCAGCGCCAGGCTGCTGTGCACACCCAGCACCACGCCCACCGCGGTGGCCACGCCTTTGCCACCGGCAAAACCGAAAAACACCGGGTACAGGTGCCCCAAAAAAGCCGCCAGCCCCGCCAGGGCCGCCACCTCAGGCCCCATGCCATGGTCTGCCCCCCTGGACAAGACCAAGGCCACCGGCAACCAGCCTTTGAAGGCGTCCAGCAGCAAGGTCAGGACAGCCGCTTTTTTGCTGCCCGAGCGCAACACATTGGTGGCACCCGGGTTCTTGCTGCCATAGCTGCGCGGGTCGTTCAGGCCCATGAAACGGCTCACGATGACGGCAAAGCTGAGCGAGCCCAGCAAGTAACTGGCCACCACCACCACGACCACCGGCATCCACACATCCATCGAGCGCTCCCTGTTGCTTGTCAGGGCGTCATTCTGCCAGCGCGCAGTTCACCGGCTTGGCATCGAGCAGTTGCACACACACCTGCGGGTCAATGCCCACCAGGTAACCACGCCGGCCACCGTTGATGCAAATGCGCGGCAATGCCAGGATGCTCTCTTCGATGAACACCGGCATGGACCGCCGCGTGGCAAAGGGCGAGGTGCCGCCCACCAGGTAGCCGCTGTGGCGGTTGGCCACCTCGGGGGCACAGGGCTCCACCGACTTCAGCCCGATCTGGCGCGCCAGGTTTTTGGTGGACACCTTGCGGTTGCCATGCATCAACACCACCAGCGGTTTGGCGTCCTGGTCCTGCATGATCAGGGTTTTGACCACGGCAAACGGGTCCATGCCCAAGACCTGGGCGCTGTGCTGGGCACCGCCATGCTCCAGGTACTCATAGGGGTGTTCGGTGAAGTTCACCCCGTGCTGGCGCAAAAGCGCGGTGGCTGGGGTTTCGCTGACTTTGTCCTTCTTGCCCATCGGTCTGGATCACAGTGCGGGGTCGCGCATGTCCCAGCGGATCGCGTCAATGGCCTGCAGCACCTCGGGCGTCAGCTGGGTGTGCCAGGCGGCCAGGTCCTCTTCGAGCTGCGCCAGCGAGGTCACGCCGATGATGGTGCTGGCCACGCTCCAGCGGTGGTAACAAAACGCCAGCGCCATCTGGGTGGGGGTCATGCCGTTGTCGCGGGCCAGCTGGTTGTAGCGGCGGGCGGCGGCCAAGGCCTCGGGGCGGCCCCAGCGCTGCTTGCGCATCGACTCGTAGCGGGCAATGCGACCGCCATCGGGCAGCAGCGGCCCTGTCAGGTCGAGTTGGTCGTACTTGCCGGTGAGCAGGCCAAAGCCCAAGGGCGAGTAAGCCAGCATGGACACGTTCAGCCGGTAGCAGGTCTCGTCCAGGCCGTTGTCGTAGGCGCGACTGACCAGGCAATAGGGGTTTTGCACCGTCACCACCCGGGGCAAGCCATGCTGCTCGGCCAGGCGCACAAACTCGTGCACGCCATAAGGCGACTCGTTGGACAAACCGATGTAGCGTACCTTGCCCGCCTGGACCAGCTGGGCCAGGGCTTGCAGTTGCTCGTGGATCGAGGTGACCGACTTGTCCTTGGCCGGGTCAAAGTAGCTCATGCCAAACACGGGCACATGGCGCTCGGGCCAATGGATCTGATACAGGTCAATCACATCGGTCTGCAGACGGCGCAGACTGCCCTCGCACGAGTTCAGGATGTCCTGCCCCGTCATGCCAGCGCCTTCGCGGATCCAGGGCATGCCGCGCGAGGGCCCCGCCACCTTGGTGGCCAGCACCAGCTTCTGGCGTGCCCCGGGGTTTTGCGCCAACCAGCGACCAATGAAGGTCTCGGTGGCGCCGCAGGTCTCGGCCGAGGCCGGTACGGCGTACATCTCGGCCGTGTCGATGAAGTTGATGCCCGCGTCCAGGGACCGGCTCAGGATGGCGTGCGAATCGGCCTCGTTGACCTGCTGGCCAAATGTCATCGTGCCCAGGCAGATGGGGGTCACTTGCAGGTCGGATTGACCCAGTTGAACAAGTTTCATGGTGTGTCCTGTGTTGAATGCATGCCGGCCTGCTCGCCCAGCGCGGGGGAACCAGGCCGTGGCTTGATTTTGTCACGCGTCAAAGCGCTCTGGCCTGCCGCGCTGTCGCGCGTGCTTCTTCCTGCAGGCGCAGCACCCGCCGTTGGACCTTGCCCGTGGTGGTCATGGGCAACTGCTCAATGAACTCGATCTCCTTGGGGTATTCGTAAGGCGCCAGCAAACCGCGCACATGGGCTTGCAAGGCTTGCCGCACCGCGTCGTCAAAGGCCGCCTGCTGGGCACCCGCGGGCCGGCGGGCCAGCCAATCGGGCGACAAGACCACATAGGCCTTGACCAACGCGCCCCGGTCGGCATCGGGCTTGGGCACCACGGCGGCATTGGCCACAGCCGGGTGCTTGACCAGGCAGTTTTCGATCTCGCCTGGCCCGATGCGGTAACCGGCCGCTTTGAACATGTCGTCGGTGCGGCCTTGGTACCAGAGGTAACCGTCCTCGTCGGCCACGGCCATGTCGCCCGTTCGGCACCAGTCGCCGGTGTACTTGGCCTGGGTGGCCTGCTCGTTGCGCCAATAGCCCAGAAAGAACACCGGGTCGGGGTGGCCGTGCACGTCGTAGCGGTTCACGGCCACTTCGCCCGGCGTGCCAGGCGGGCAAATTTGGCCTGCCTCGTCGATGACCGCGACCCGATGCCCCGGATAGCCTTTGCCCATGCTGCCGGGTTTGGCCGGCCACAGGCGCGCGCAGTTGCCCACCACATAGTTGATCTCGGTCTGGCCAAACATCTCGTTGACCGTCACACCCAGCTGCTGCTGGCAGTAGCCAAACACCGCATCACCCACTGCCTCGCCCGCGCTCATCATGGCCTGCATCTTCAAGCGGTAGCGGCCTTGGACTTGCGGCACGGCTTTCATCATGGCCTTGAGCGCGGTGGGGAACAAAAACGTGTGCGTGACGCCATGGCTTTGCAAAATCTCGAAGGCGGTCTCGGGCGAAAAGCGCCCGTTGAACGCCACAATCGGCCGCCCGAAGTACAGGCTGGGCAGCAAGGCGTCCATCAAGCCCCCGGTCCAGGCCCAGTCTGCGGGCGACCAGAACACCGCCTTGGACGGACGCTGGGCCTGGAACGGGTCAAAGCCAAACCAGTTCTGGCTGCACACAAAGCCGGTCAGGTTGCCGATCAGCGCCCGGTGCGGGATGAGCGCACCCTTGGGATTGCCGGTGGTGCCGCTGGTGTAGATCAGCACCGCCGGGTCTTCGGCCAGGGTGCTCACCGCTTTGAACGTGGCGCCCTGGCGGCCCAAGGCTTGCGCACCATCCACATCGGCCAAAGCCCCCGCTTGCCCGACCCCGATCAGGCAGTGCAAGCCGGGGCAATCGGGCCGGGCCTGTTGCAAGGCCTGCACGGTGGATTCGTCACACACCGCCACCCGGGTCTGGCTGTCGTTGATGCGAAAGGACAGCGCTTCAGGCCCGAACAACATGGACAAGGGCATGGCCACCGCGCCCATTTGCAGCACCGCCATGTAGGCCACCGCCGTCTCAAAGCGCTGGGGCAACACGATCGCCACCCGGTCACCCCGCTGCACGCCCTGTGCCTGCAGCACCCGGCTCAGGCGGTTGGCCGCCGCTTGCAGCTGGGCAAACGTCCAGCTGGGGCCCAGGCCCCGTCCGGCCACATGCTCGCGGATGGCGATGCGCCGGGCGGTGTCCGGGCGCGCCGCCCATCGACCGCAGCAAGCTTGCGCCATGTTGAAGCGCTGTGGCACTTGCCAGCCAAAGCCCTGGTGGATGGCCTGGTAGCGGTCGGGGGTGGCGGGGCTTGGGCGGTCCTGGTTGCGACTGACGCTCATCGTGGGTCTCCTTATGATGGAAAGTATGTACCAAGTTCAACGCCCATCACACAGCTTCTGGGTGCCGCTGCGCGGCTGCCGCTACCACATCCGCCAATGGGGCACGCCCAGCCCCG
>JAIXXW010000017.1 GCA_027490555.1 Comamonadaceae bacterium
CCCGACTGGTGCATCTCGCGCCAGCGCAGCTGGGGCGTGCCGGTGCCCTTCTTCCTGCACAAGGACAGCGGCGAGCTGCACCCGCGCACCATGGCCATCCTGGACCAGGCCGCCGACATCGTGGAAAAAGGCGGCATCGAAGCCTGGAGCCGCGTGACGGCGCAAGACATCCTGGGCGCCAGCGATGCCGCCCAATACACCAAGAGCACCGACATCCTGGAGGTCTGGTTCGACTCCGGCTCGACCTTCCAGCATGTGCTGCGCGGCAGCCACAAAGATGCCTATGGCGTTGCGCCCTTCCACAGCCAAGGCCCGGAGGCCGATCTGTACCTGGAAGGCCACGACCAGCACCGCGGCTGGTTCCACAGCTCGCTGCTGCTGGGCTGCGCCCTGTACGACCGGGCACCTTACCGGGGCCTGCTGACACACGGCTTTGCCACCGACGGCCAGGGCCGCAAGATGAGCAAGTCGCTGGGCAACACCGTGGACCCGCAAACCGTGACCACCAAGCTGGGCGCCGAAATCGTGCGCCTGTGGGTGGCGTCCACCGATTACTCGGGTGACCTGAACATCGACGACAAGATCCTGGCGCGCGTGGTCGACGCCTACCGCCGCATCCGCAACACGCTGCGCTTTTTGCTGGCCAATGTGAGCGACTTCGACCCGGCCACCGACACCGTGCCCGACGGGCAGCTGCTGGAGATCGACCGCTTTGCCCTGGCCCGCGCCGCCGAACTGCAGGCCGACATCCGGGCCCACTTTGACCGGTACGAATTCCACCCGGTGGTCTCCAAGCTGCAAATCTATTGCTCGGAAGACCTGGGCGCCTTCTACCTGGACGTGCTCAAAGACCGGCTGTACACCACAGCGCCCAAGTCGCTGGCCCGCCGCAGCGCCCAAACCGCGCTGTACCGCATCACCCACGGCATGCTGCGCTGGATGGCGCCTTTCCTGTCGTTCACGGCCGAAGAGGCCTGGTCGACTTTTGGCGCTTCCGAGTCCATTTTTCTGGAAACCTTCACCGACTTCGGCGCGGCCGATGCGCCACTGCTGGCCAAGTGGGCCCGCATCCGCGAGATCCGCGACCTGGTCAACAAGGACATTGAAAACCTGCGCACCACCGGCCAGGTGGGTGCTTCGCTGCAAGCCGAGATCACGCTCACCGCGCCTGCCGCCGACCATGCCCTGCTGCAAAGCCTGGGCGCAGACATCAAGTTCGTGTTCATCACCTCCAAGGTCACTGTGCAAACCGGCGACAGCCTGACGGTGCAAGTGAGCCCCAGCCAGGCCACCAAATGCGAACGCTGCTGGCATTACGCCGAGGACGTGGGCCAGGATGCGGCCCACCCCACGATTTGCGGGCGCTGCGTGAGCAACCTGCACGGCGCGGGCGAAACCCGCCAGATCGCCTGAACTTCGCGTTCCCACCCGACAAGGCAAGCCCATGGCCAGTTCCAAAAAAATCGGCAAAGGCGGCTCCGGCAAAAGCCAGAGCCTGGCGCTCTGGCTGGGCATCGCCCTGTTGGTGCTGGTGCTCGACCAGTTCACCAAAGTGCTGGTGCTTGGGGCCTTCCAGCTGGGCGACAGCACGCCCATCACCTCGTTTTTCAATTTGGTGCGGGTGCACAACCACGGCGCGGCGTTCTCCTTTCTGGCCGGCGCCGGCGGCTGGCAGCGCTGGTTTTTCACCGGCATTGGCGTGGCGGCGGCGGTGTTCATGGTCTGGATGCTCTGGTCGCATCCCGGCCAAAAACTGTTCAGCCTGGCCATCTCGCTGATTTTGGGCGGGGCGATTGGCAACGTGGTCGACCGGCTGTTGCACGGCTATGTGGTCGACTTTCTGGACTTTTACTGGGGCAGCTGGCACTTCCCCGCCTTCAATGTGGCCGATGCGGGCATCAGCGTGGGCGCGGCCCTGCTGATCCTGGACGAAATCCTGCGCGTGCGGCGCGGGCGCTGAAACCTGCACATCCCCGCAGGGGACTGGGCCCACAACAAGCCCAACTCGGTTAAGCTATTTGACCTGATTGAAAAACGGAGATCCCCATGCCCGGATTGCTGCCCCACATCGACCCCGACGGCCTGCTCGAGTTTTCGGTGGTCTACACCGACCGTGCGCTGAACCACATGTCCAAGCGTTTTGGCGGCGTGATGACCGACATCTCGCGCATGCTCAAAACCGTCTATGGCGCCCACTCGGTGGCCCTGGTGCCGGGCAGCGGCACCTTTGGCATGGAGTCGGTGGCACGCCAGTTCGCCACCGGCCGGCACGTGATGGTGATCCGCAATGGCTGGTTCAGCTACCGCTGGACACAGATTTTTGACATGGGCCAGATCCCCCAAAGCCACAGCGTGCTCAAAGCCCGCCGCATCGCAGAAGGCGCGCAAGCGGCCTGGGCACCGGCCCCGATCGCCGATGTGTGCGCCGCCATCGCCGCCGAAAACCCGGCCCTGGTGTTTGCGCCCCACGTGGAAACCGCCGCCGGCATGATGCTGCCCGATGACTACCTGCGTGCCGTGGCCGATGCGGTGCACGCGGTGGGCGGCCTGTTTGTGCTGGACTGCATTGCCTCGGGCGCGATGTGGGTGGACATGCGGGCCACCGGTGTGGACGTGCTGATCAGCGCACCGCAAAAAGGCTGGAGCAGCTCGCCTTGCTGCGCCATGGTCATGATGAGCGAACGCGCCCGCCAGGCCATCGATGCCACCACCAGCACCACCTTTGCCATGGACCTGAAAAAATGGCTGCAGGTGATGGAAACCTACGAAGGCGGTGGCCACATGTACCACACCACCTTGCCCACCGACGCCTTGCTGCGCCTGCAAGAGGCCATGCTTGAGACCGAAGCCTATGGCTTTGCCAAGGTGCGCGAAGAACAGATGGCGCTGGGCCGTGCGGTGCGCCAATTGCTGGCCGAGCGGGGATTCCCCAGCGTGGCCGCCCCAGGCTTCGAAGCGCCTGGCGTGGTGGTCAGCTACACCACCGACCCGGACATCCAAAACAGCAGGAAGTTCCTGGCCGAAGGCTTGCAAACCGCAGCGGGTGTGCCGCTGCAGTGCGACGAACCCGCCGACTTCCGCACCTTCCGCATGGGCCTGTTCGGCCTGGAGAAATGGCACAACGTGCAGCGCACGCTGCAGCAGCTGCGCACCGCCCTGGACGCCGTGGCCCCAGCGCCGGCGCAAAAACTGGCCGCCTGAAATCGCCCACGGGGTGGGCTCCTACAGACCAGGCAGGACCTGAACCTGTGGGAGCGCACCCCGAAATCGCCCACGGGGTGGGCTCCTACAGATTAGGCAGGACCTGAACCTGTGGGAGCGCACCCCGAAATCGCCCACAGGGTGGGCTACTACAGACTAGGCAGGACCTGAACCTGTGGGAGCGCACCCCGAAATCGCCCACAGAGTGGGCTCCCACAGACTAGGCAGGACCTGAAGCTGTGGGAGCGCACCCCGAAATCGCCCACAGGGTGGGCTCCTACAGGAAGCATTTGTGGGGGCGCACTTTGTGGGAGCGCACCCCGTGCGCGATGAGGTCAATACCGAGAGCAGAACCTCACAAAGTGATGATGGTGCAACCCGTGGTCTTGCGCGCTTCCAGGGCGATGTGCGCGTCCTGAATTTGCGCCAGGGGGAAGGTCTGGTCGATGTGGATCTTCACCTGGCCGCTGGTCACCGCTTCGAACAAATCGTCGGCCATGGCCTGCGTGTTCTCGCGGGTGGTGATGTGGCTGAACAGGGTCTGGCGCGTGACATAAATCGAGCCCTTGGGCCCCAGGATGCCGGGCGCAAACGGGGGCACCGCGCCCGAGGCATTGCCAAAACTGGCCATCAGGCCAAAGGGGGCCAGGCAGTCGAGCGACTTGTCCCAGGTGTCCTTGCCCACCGAGTCGTAGACCACCTTGACGCCCTTGCCGCCGGTGATCTCTTTGACCTTGGCCTGGAAGTCCTCCGTGGAATAGTTGATGCAGAACTCGGCGCCATTGGCCAACGCCAGCGCGCACTTGGCGTCGCTGCCGGCCGTGCCGATCAGGCGCAAGCCCATCGCCTTGGCCCACTGGCAGGCGATCAGGCCCACGCCACCGGCTGCGGCATGGAACAGCACAAAGTCACCCGCCTTCAGGCCCCCCTGGGGCTGCGTGCGCTTGAGCAAGTATTGGGCGGTCAGGCCCTTGAGCATCATGGCCGCACCGGTCTCAAAAGAGATCGCATCGGGCAGCTTGCACACGCACTTGGCGGGCATCACACGCACTTCGCAATAGCTGCCCGGCGGCTGGCTGGCGTAAGCCGCGCGGTCACCCACCTTCAGGTGCGTCACGCCCTCGCCCACGGCTTCGACCACGCCCGAAGCTTCCATGCCCAACTTGAGCGGCATGGGCAGCTGGTACAA
>JAIXXW010000175.1 GCA_027490555.1 Comamonadaceae bacterium
ATCAACAGGTGCAAAACCACCACCAGGCCCATGCCCACGAGGTGCTTGCCGGGCTTTCGCTGCCTGCTGGCGTAATCTCCCATGCGTCAAAATCTCCTTCGAATCCATGCCATCGCTGGTGGGGGACAGACCCACGCCCGTCCCATGACCAGGGTTTTCCAGTCTACCGGAATCCCACGACTTGACTTCACGCGCCTGTGCTCAGCCATGGCCCGAATGGGCTGCGCCTGCGTGCCATCCTCTGCGGCAGCAGTTTTTTGAGAACTTCGGCGCGCTTTCCGGTTCAGGCCTTGGCATCCCGGGGTCCAAATTCACAAGCCCGTCAAAGATTCTTCAGCACACGCCGGCCGGTGAGGGCGTAAAGTGTCGACCATCACCACAGCTTTGAATGCCATGAGCGCCAACAGCCCCGCACACCTGCAGCAAATGTCCGCCACCGAACGTGCCCAGCGCCAGACTGCCGTGGTGCAGGCCCTGGGCCGGGTGTTGCCCGCCGATGCCATCCTTTACACGCCAGAGGACACCACCCCTTACGAATGCGACGGCCTGACCGCCTACCGCGAGCGCCCCCTGGTGGTGGTGCTGCCCGAGACCGAAGCGCAGGTGCAGGCCGTGCTCAAGGTCTGTCACCAGCTGCAGGTGCCGGTGGTGGCCCGGGGTGCGGGCACCGGCCTGTCGGGTGGGGCCATGCCGCACCGCCTGGGTGTGACGCTGTCGATGGCGCGCTTCAACCAGATCAAGTCGGTCGACCCGGTCAGCCGCACGGCCGTGGTGCAGTGCGGGGTGCGCAACCTGGCCATCAGCGAGGCCGCCGCGCCCCATGGCTTGTATTACGCGCCCGACCCGTCCAGCCAGATCGCCTGCACGATTGGCGGCAATGTGGCCGAAAACTCGGGCGGTGTGCACTGCCTCAAATACGGATTGACGGTGCACAACGTGCTCAAGGTGCGGGGCTTCACCATCGAGGGTGAGCCGATTGAATTTGGCAGCGACGCACTCGACACCTCGGGCTACGACCTGCTGGCTCTGTTGGTGGGCAGCGAAGGCATGCTGGCCGTGACCACCGAAGTCACCGTCAAACTGGTGCCCAAGCCGCAGCTGGCGCGCTGCATCATGGCCAGCTTTGACGATGTGCGCAAAGCCGGTGACGCGGTGGCGGCCGTGATCGCAGCAGGCATCATCCCGGCAGGGCTGGAGATGATGGACGGCCCCATGACGGTGGCGGTGGAAGATTTTGTGCATGCCGGCTACGACCTGAGCGCCGCGGCCATCTTGCTGTGCGAAAGCGACGGCACACCCGAAGAGGTGGAAGAGGAGATCGGCCGCATGAGCGAGGTCTTGCGCGGCTGTGGTGCGACCGCGATTTCGGTCAGCCGCGACGAAGCCCAGCGCCTGAAATTCTGGAGTGGCCGCAAGAACGCCTTCCCGGCCTCGGGCCGCATCAGCCCCGACTACATGTGCATGGACTCCACCATCCCGCGCAAGCGCCTGGCCGACATCCTGCAGGCCATTCAAGAGATGGAAGAGAAATACGCCCTCAAATGCCTGAACGTGTTCCACGCGGGCGACGGCAACCTGCACCCGCTGATCCTGTTCGATGCGAACGACCCGGACCAGTTGCGCCGCTGCGAGCTGTTTGGCGCCGACATCCTGGAAACCAGTGTGGCCATGGGCGGCACGGTGACCGGCGAGCACGGGGTGGGCATCGAAAAAGTCAACAGCATGTGCGTGCAGTTCAGCGCCGAAGAAAACGAACAGATGTTCGCCGTCAAGCGGGCCTTTGACCCCCTTGGCCTGCTCAACCCCGGCAAGGTGATTCCGACCCTGAACCGCTGCGCCGAATACGGCAAGATGCTGGTGCGGGCGGGGGCGATCAAGCACCCGGAGCTTGAACGCTTCTGAGCCAGAGCCGCCTGGCCAAGCCTGGGTCAAGCTCAGGCTTTTTTTCCACCCATTTGGTTGCGTGCGCAACCAAATAGATTTAAGATCAGTGCATGCCCACCCCGCTCGACCGCACGCTGACCTACCGTCTGCACCAGCTGCACAAACTCACCGATGCGGACAGTCAGTTGGCCTATCCCGAGCACACCGGCTTGTCGATGAGCAACGGCCGCTGCCTGTCGACCATTGGCAGTTTTGAGCCCTTGTCGGTCAAAGAGTTGGCCGAGAAGGCCAACCTCGACAAAGGCCAGGCCAGCCGCGCCGCCCAGGCCCTGGTGGACCAGGGATTGGTGCGCAAAGCCGACCATCCAGGCGATGGCCGGGGCGTGGTGCTGACCTTGACGGCCCGTGGACGCCAAGTCTTCAAAACCGCCATGCGCATGATTGACCAGCGCAATGAAGAGATTTTCGGCTGTCTGAGCGAACAGGAACAGGCCAGCTTGAGCGCCATGCTGGACCGACTGGTTGCGCACGCCCGTCCCCGCTGAAATCCATTTCCCAAACCCATGCACACCCCCAGCACCGAAGCCCGCCCTTCGATTTATTACCAGTACGAGGTTTTCCAGCCCTGGTTGGCTTCTGCGCACCCCCGGCAGGAGCGTAAAAAAGTCGTGATCGTGGGCGCCGGCCCTGCAGGGATGGTGACCGCACTCGAGCTGGCGCGCCACGGCGTGCCCAGCGTGGTGCTGGCCGCCGATCTGCAGTTCTCGCCCGGCAGCCGCGCCATCTGTTTCACCCGCCGCTCGATGGAGATCCTGCAGCAAGTGGGCGTGGCCGAGCGCCTGAGCGCGCTCGGTCTGCCCTGGCGTTTTGGCAATTCTTTTTACCGGGGTCAGCGCGTGTTCCGCATGGAAGCGCCACACGACAGCGATGACCGGTTCTTCCCGATCATCAACGTGCAGCAGCAGTACCTGGAGGAGTACCTGCACGACGCCTGCCAGGCCAGTCCGCTGATCGACTTTCGCTGGGGCAACAAGGTCACCCGGGTGGAGACGAAAGACGGGCATGCCGTGATCGACGTTGACACGCCCGAAGGCCCCTATGCCCTGGAGAGCGACTGGGTGGTGGCCGCCGACGGTGGGCGCTCGGGCATCCGCAGCGCCATGAACCTGCAGATGGAGGGCGCGTCCTACGAGGGCTTTTTCGTCATCGCCGACATCCGCATTGACCTGCCTTATCCCACCGAACGTCTGGCTTTTTTCGACCCCGAGTGGAACCCGGGCAACACCATCTTGATGCACCGCGAACCCCATGGCATCTGGCGTGTGGATTACCAGCTGCCCCCGGGCGAGACACCCGAGCAGGCGCTGCGCCCCGAATCGCTCAAGTCCCGCATCGACGCGCAACTGGCCATGATGGGCCATGCCGGCATCCCTTGGGAGATGGACTGGTCTTCGGTGTATTCGGCCCGCACCCTCACCCTGCCCGAATTCGTGCACGGCCGCGTGGTCTTCACCGGGGACGCCGCCCATTTGCTGCCGATTTTTGGGGTGCGCGGCGCCAACACCGCCTTTCAGGATGCGCAGTCGCTGGGCTGGCACCTGGCTTTTGTGGTCAAGGGTCTGGCGGGCCCCAGGCTGCTGGCCAACCACAGCGCCGAGCGTGTGGGCGCAGCCCGCGAGATCATTGCCGAGTCGGGCAAAAGCACCCGCTTCATGGCGCCGCCCAGCCGGGGCTTTCGCCTGCTGCGCGATGCGGTGCTGTCGTTGTCGCTGACCCAGGCCTTTGTGCGCCCGCTGTACCACTGGCGCACGTCCCGGCCGCACGAATACAGCCACTCCCTGCTCAACTGCAGGGACGACGACAACGCCCTGTTCCAGGCCGGCCCGGCGCACGGGGCGCCACCGCAGAATGTGCGCCTGGGCGAGGATGACCATTTGTTGGACCACCTGGGCGGCGGCTTTGATTTGCTTTACTTCACCGACGCGCCCGCTGTGCCCGAGCCGCTGCAGCAGGTGATCCAGGCCGCACGCCAGCAGGGCATCCCGCTGCAGGTGATCGCGGTCGGTGCGGCGCAGCCGGTGGCCGGTGCCGATCAGACCCTGCCCGATGCCGATGGCCGCCTGCGCCAACGCTACGGCATCACGGCCCAAGGCGGCGCTTACCTGTTGCGCCCGGACCAGCACATCTGTGCGCGCTGGCGCAGCCTCGACGCCGCACGCTTGCAGGCCGCCTTGACCACCGCCTTGCCCCCATAAGGACACGCCATGTCACAACCTTCGCTCACGATCGACGGCCTGGAGACCGTCTACGATGCCCTGGCCATCGCCATCGACCAGGCGGGCCCGGAGCAGGCGAGTCTGTTTCTGGTCAAGCTCGCCTTGCTCCAGGCCAACGCCCTGGCCGACCCTCAGCTTTTCCAGCAGCAGATCGCCACGGCCTTGCAAGACCTGTGAAGGCGCGGGCGCCGCGCGCCGGCTGCCAGTCTCACCAGGTGTCCACCGGCAGCGGGCCAGCCAGGGGCAAGACCTGCCCCGCCGCCAGCCCCGCGATCAGCCAGTCCCGGGTGCTGGCCGGGTCGATCACCGCATCGATCTCCAAGGTGGCCGCCATGTTGATCGCGCTGCCGTTGGCGTACTGCTGTGCCAACAGGCGCTCGAACAGGGCCTCGCGCTCGGGCCCTTCGGGGACTGCGGCCAGCTCCTTGCGGTAACCCAGGCGCACCGCGCCTTCCAGGCCCATGCCGCCAAACTCGCCGGTGGGCCAGGCCGCCGTGGCCAGGGTTTCGTGAAAACCGCCGCCCGTCATGGCCATCGCCCCCAGACCATAACCCTTGCGCAGCACCACGCTCAGCAGCGGCACCCGCAGGTGCGCCGCGGCCACGAACATCCGCGAGACATGGCGCACCTGCGCCGTGGCTTCGGTGTCCGGCCCGACCATGAAGCCGGGCGTGTCCACCAGGCTGACGATGGGCAAGCCATGCGCATTGCACAGCTGCATGAAGCGCGCGGCTTTGTCGGCGGCATCGGCATCGATCGCGCCGCCCAGGTGCAACGGGTTGTTGGCCATCATGCCCACCGGGCGACCTGCGATGCGCGCCAAGGCGGTGTGGATGCCCACACCAAAACCGCTGCGCAAGAACAAAACGCTGCCCACGTCGGCCACGCCTTGCATGGCCGCTTGTGTGTCGTACACGCGCAGGCGGTTTTCGGGCACCAGCTGGCGCAGCGCCAGCGCATCGGGCGCGGGCCCAGCCGGGGCAGCGCCCTGGAAAAACGACAGGTAGTGCCGCGCGACGGCCACGGCTTGCGCCTCGTCCTCGACCAGCACATCGATCACGCCGTTGGCGTGCTGCACGCCGCTCGGCCCGATCTGCTCGGGCTGGAACACCCCCAGGCCGCCGCCTTCGACCATGGCCGGACCGCCCATGCCGATGTTGCTGTCCCGGGTGGCGATGATCACATCGGAGCAGCCCAGCAAGGCCGCGTTGCCCGCAAAGCAGCGCCCGGCCACCACACCCACCACCGGCACCCGGCCATTGAGCCGGGCAAAGGATGCAAAGGTGGCCAGGTGCAGGCCTGCGACGATGGCCACATCCACATCCCCTGGTCTGCCGCCGCCGCCTTCGGCGAACAAGACCACCGGCAGCTTGTGGTGCAGCGCCAGACCCAGCATGCGGTCGGTCTTTTGGTGGTTGCGCAGGCCTTGCGTGCCCGCCAGCACGGTGAAGTCGTAAGCCATCACCACCACACGCTGGCCGTTGACGCAGCCGATGCCCGTCACCATGCCGTCGGCGGGCGTGTTGCGCATCAGATCGTCGGCGCTGCGGCGGCGGCTTTGGGCGGCCACGGCCAGGGCGCCGTATTCCACAAACGAGCCCTCGTCGCACAGGTCGGCGATGTTTTCGCGCGCGGTGCGCAGGCCCATGGCATGGCGCTTGGCCACCGCTTCGGGGCGTTGCGCGTCCTGGGTGAAGGCCAGGCGCGCCTGCAGCGCTTGCAAGCTGGCGCGCTCGGTGGCCACGGGCGTGAGGGTGGCACTGGCGGCAGGGGCTTCTTCTGCCACGGGCGTGAGCACACACAGCACCTCGCCTTCGGCGACCGCCTCGCCGGCCTGGACACACAGCGCCTGCACCCGCCCGGCCTGGGCCGCGCGGATTTCGTGCTCCATCTTCATGGCCTCCAGAATCACCAGCACGTCGCCGGCGGCCACCTGTGCACCCGGGCTCACCAGCCACTGAACCAGTTGCGCTTGAAGGGGGGATGGGATGTTTTGCATGCGGACATTGTGCGGGGCCGCTCAAGCGACACCCGGTCAAGTCCGGGACAACTTAGACTTGTTTTATTGAACACCACAGACCTGCGCCATGAACTTTGAACCCCTGATCGAACTCACCCGCAACGGCGTGCCCGAATGCGTCCACATGGGGGCGCTGGCGGTCACCGACACCGAGGGGCGGGTGCTGGCCCAGGTGGGCAACCCGCACTGGCTGTGCTTCACCCGCTCCACCCTCAAGGCCATGCAGGCGCTGCCGCTGGTGCAGTCGGGCGGCGTGGCGCATTTTGGCTTCACCCCGACGGAGCTGGCCCTGATGTGCGCCAGCCACAATGGCGAGGACATGCACGTCGAGCAGGTCTCTTCCATCCTGCGCAAGAGCGGCAGCAGCACCCGGCAGATGCGCTGCGGCTGCCATGTGCCTTACCGCTTCACGTTTTTTGACCGCCCCGTGCCCGAGGGCCTGGCCTACGACGAGCGGCACCACAACTGCAGCGGCAAGCACAGCGGCTTTTTGGCCTATTGCGTGCAGCACGGCTTGTCCACCGACGACTACACCGAGGTGGACCACCCGCTGCAGCGGCAGATACGCCAGGCGGTGGCCCACCTGGCGGGCATGTCGGAACAAGCGCTGGCGCTGGGCATCGACGGCTGTTCAGCCCCCAACTACGCCATGCCCCTGTCGCGCCTGGCGCGCAGCTATGCCCGGCTGGCACGGCCCGAATCCGAGGGCTTGTACGGCGCCAGCTTGAAACTGCTGGGCGAGGCCATGAGCGCCCACCCCGAACTGGTCTCGGGCACCGGGCGCAACGACGCCGACTTCATGCGCGCCGGCCGTGGCGACTGGTTGACCAAGGTGGGTGCGGACGGCGTGCAGGTGGTGGCCAGCCGCGCGCGAGGCCAGGCCCTGGCCATCAAGATCATGGACGGCAACAAAACCGCGTTGTTTGCGGCCACCGTCGAGGCGCTGGACCAGCTGGGCTGGCTGGACGACGCGCAGCGCGCCGCCTTGGCCCCGTGGCGTGCGCAGGTGCTGCTGAATGTGGCGGGCGTGCCTGTGGGCGAGCGGCGCAGCGTGTTCCGGCTGCGCGCTGGCCAGGCGGCCTGAATGCCAGGCCAAAAGCGTTCAGCGCTGGCCAAAAATGGCCGTGCCCACCCGCACCATCGTGCTGCCCTCGGCGATGGCGGCGTCCATGTCGGCGCTCATGCCCATGGACAAGGTGTCCAATGCCAGGCCCTGCTGGCGCAAGGCCTCCAGCCAGGCCCTGGCCTGGGCGTGCACGGCGCGCATCTGCGCGGGGTTTTCCGCCGGCTCGGGGATGGTCATCAGGCCACGCAGGCGCAAGCGCGGCAAGGCGGCCACGGCCTGCGCCAGCGCGGGCAATTCTTGTGGGCTCACCCCCGATTTGTTCTCGCCGCCGTCCACATTCACCTGGATGCAGACCTGCAAAGGCGGCAGCTGCGCCGGGCGTTGTTCGGACAGGCGCTGGGCGATTTTGAGGCGGTCGATGCTGTGCACCCAGTCAAAGTGTTCGGCCACCAGGCGGGTCTTGTTGCTCTGGATCGGCCCGATGCAGTGCCACTCCAGGGGCAAATCGCGCAAGGCGCTGATTTTGTCGACCGCTTCCTGGATGTAGTTTTCGCCAAAGGCGG